>DAOUQG010000061.1 GCA_030625765.1 Thermohalobacteraceae bacterium
ACCTCAATTCTAATAAACTGCTTAACTATAAATTATAGCATACTTTTTAACATTTGAATAGGATATAGTTATATATTTTCTAGTAATGTGATACTCTATAAAGTCTATAATTACTATATCAACTATTAAATAACATTTAGCTTAGTTATTATAAAATATTATAATTGCTATTATAACACTTTTTGTATCTATTAACGTTCACTATAAATAGTAACATTACTAATCCACAGAATATTTACTAAAAGATGCCAATACTACTCTATCGTGTCCCGCTAAATCCTTTCTTATTTCAATGTTTTGGAAATTTCCTACACTCTCTAGTAGCTTCTTTACATCATCTCCTTGATTGTATCCAATTTCAAAAGCTAGTAATGCACCATCTAATAAATACTTTGTACTGTGAAATATAATACTTCTATAAAAATCTAACCCGTCTATCCCACCATCTAAAGCTACTCTTGGCTCATACTTTGCTACTTCCTTTTGTAATGACTTTATCTCATCAGATGGTATATAAGGCGGATTTGATACGATTATATCAAATTTATTTTGATTTTTTAGAGTTTCTAAAGGTTCAAACAAGCTTCCCCTCAAAAACTCTACTTTAGAAGCTAAATTCAGTCTCTTAGTATTTTCTTTTGCTATCTTTAGTGCATCTTCGCTTATATCTATTGAATAAACAAAAGCATTTTTAATATAGTGAGCTAGACTAAGTGTTATAGCCCCACTACCTGTTCCTATATCTAAGATGTTTATAGTTTGCTTGTGCTTAAAACGACCAGAATTAACTATTTCTAATATATACTCTATTAATACCTCAGTATCCGCTCTAGGAACTAAAACTCCTTCACCAACTATAAAATCAAGACCCATAAACTCCTGTTTGCCCAAAATATATTGTATTGGATATCCCTTTTCTCTTTTATGCACTAGAGATAAAAACTTATCCACATTTTCTTTGATCACTACTTCATCTCTATGTGTATAAATGTATGTTCTATCCACATTTAGTGTATATTCTAATAATAGTTGAGTATCAAGAAGAGGACTAAGCATCTCTTCGTTTTCTAATATATTTAATCCTTTTTGTAACAATTCTTGTATAGTATATTCTTGTTTCAAGAGACTTCCTCCTCAATATTTAACAATGTTTTCACTTTTTAGTATAACAAAAAAACTAACATTCAAAAATAATAACGCTAAATTTAACAAAAAAATAAAGGCTAGAGCCCGAGGTTCTAACCTATAAATCCTATGTGTATTACTCAATACCATATTTTTGCTTAAACTTATCAACACGGCCACCCTTATCAACACGTTTTTGGCGACCAGTATAGAATGGATGACATTCTGAACAAATTTCTACTCTTATTTCATCTTTAATTGATTCGCTTTCAAAAGTATTTCCACATGCACAACGAACTAAAGTTTTTTTATATTCTGGATGTATTCCTTTTTTCATTGATTTCACCTCTTTCTTCATCAATCTTTATGCAATAATTCACAACCTACTTTTCAACTCATACATTATAGCATATAAATTTTCCAATTTCAACTCTATATCATAAAAGGTTCTATTATTTAATACTTCATTTGATTTTTTAGCTTATTTATAAACTCTTCATTAGTTTTTGTGGTTATAAGACTTTCTATAACACGCTCTGTTACTTCCATTGTAGAACTGTTGCTTAATGCTTTTCTTATACCCCATATAGCTTCAAGCTCTTTTTGACTTAATAATAATTCTTCTCTCCTAGTACCAGATTTATTTATATCTAGAGCTGGGAATATTCTCTTTTCAGACAATCGTCTATCTAAATGAACTTCCATATTTCCAGTTCCTTTAAACTCTTCAAAAATAACATCATCCATTCTACTTCCTGTTTCTATAAGAGCAGTAGCCAGAATAGTAAGACTTCCACCATTTTCTATATTTCTTGCAGCACCGAAGAATCTCTTTGGTATATGAAGCGCTCCCGGATCAAGTCCCCCAGATAGTGTTCTACCTGTCGCTGGAATGGTAAGGTTATATGCTCTAGCAAGTCTTGTTATACTATCTAATAATATCACTACATCCTTTCCATGTTCAACAAGCCTCTTGCCTCTCTCTAATACCATCTCAGCAACCTTAATGTGATGCTTAGGCAGTTCATCAAATGTTGAATAAACAACGTCTGCTTTAACTGACCTTTGCATATCTGTAACTTCTTCAGGTCTTTCATCAATAAGTAAAATTATTATTTCCATGTCAGGATTATTTTTAGCTATACTATTAGCAATTTTCTTTAGAAGAATTGTTTTACCAGCTTTAGGCGGAGCAACAATCATTCCTCTTTGACCTTTTCCTATAGGTGTAATAAGGTCTATTATTCTTGTTGCTAGCTCATTAGTTTGCGTTTCTAGAGTTATCTTTTCTTCTGGATAAATAGGGGTAAGTGTATCAAAGTTTGGCCTATTAGATGCAGTATCGGGATCCTTCCCATTAATTTTCTTAACATAAAGAAGTGCTTTATATTTCTCTCCAGACTTTGGCGGTCTAGTGATTCCTAAAATTTTGTCTCCAGTTTTAAGATGAAATCTTCTAATCTGCGATGGAGATACATAAATATCTTCACTACCAGACAAATAATTATCACATCTCATAAAACCATATCCATCTGTGTGGAGTTCTAATATTCCCTCAGCTAAGTTTACCTCCTCACTTTGCTGTATTTCTTCACTTATTTTGTCTGGCATACCTTTAGTGCTAATTTTATTCTCTTCTGAATTTTTACTCCGTACTGTTTCTAATTTTTCTAGAATTACGTCAATTAGTTCATTTTTTTTATACTTTGCCAACGATTTTATTTTTAATTCTTTGGCAATAACTCTTAACTGGTCGAGTTTTTTCTTACTTAAATCATCTTTATTCAAAGATTCACCTCCAAATTATTGAAGCATAATTATATTCAATATATTATTTTTTCCATTTTTTTGCAATATAATACATGGGAATTAATAAGGAAAGAAAATTAGACAGGTCTCAGATAAAAACATGTTATCATTTTGTTAATAATAAGTCAACTCTAAGAGATTATTTAAAATTTTTTGGACTGACCACACAGCTATGCAATCAGTCCAATTTTTCATGTTAAAAATGATCTATTCTATTTTGAGCGAAATCTCGTAGCATATTCAGGCTTCTTGTCAAGCTTATGAATCGCCTCAATGAATCTTATTGTACCTGTTTCAGATCTAGTTACCATCGAATGAGTTTTGGCCATATTATTACCATAATAAACTACACCTTTTAGAAACTCACCATCAGAAATACCTGTTGCAGCAAAAAATATTTCATTCCCTTTTGCTAAATCCTCTATAGAAAGAATTTTGTTTACATCTTTTATGCCCATTTTATGGCATCTTTCAATTTCTTCCTCCTTCGGGTTATATAATCCAGGTACTAGTTGTCCCTGAAATTCTCCTCCCATACATTTTAGTGCTGCTGCTGCTATTACTCCTTCGGGTGCTCCTCCTATTCCTAAGAGCACATCTACTCCTGAATCTTCAAAACATGTTGCTATAGCTGCTGCAACATCACCGTCTTTAAATAGCTTAATTCTAGCTCCAACACTTCTAACCTTCTTTATTATCTCTTCATGCCTAGGTCTATCAAGCATAGTTACAGTTATATCTGAGATGTCCTTATTTAATGCTTTAGCGATAGCTTTAAGATTTTCTTCTACTGGAGCCTTAATGTCTATCTTACCTGCAGCCTTTGGCCCTACTGCGATTTTGTCCATATACATATCTGGAGCATGAAGCAAGCAGCCTCTCGGAGCTACTGCAACAACTGAAACAGCATTTGAAAGACCTTTTGCAACTGCATTTGTCCCATCTAAAGGATCAACTGCAATATCTACTTTTATACTGTTTTCCTTTGCTTTTCCAATTTGTTCTCCAATATAAAGCATAGGTGCCTCATCCATTTCTCCTTCTCCTATAACTACTACACCGTCTATTGCTAATGTATCAAACATACTCCTCATACCATCTACTGCTGCTTGGTCAGCTATTATTTTGTCTCCTCTTCCTAAATATCTTGCAGATGAAAGCGCTGCTGCTTCCGTAACTCTAACTAAGTTTATTGCAAGATTTCTATCCATAATTTAACCCCCTTATTAGCCAAATTTCTATAAATAGTATATTTCATTTACCTAATTGTTGTCAAATATTATATCACATTAAAATCACTATCTATGCTTTTTCATTAAATCAATCATTATATCAGTCTTATTTAATCTATGCCTAGCATCAATAAACCTTACAGTTCCAGTCTTGGCTCTCATAACTACAGAATGAGTTTTAGCTAGGTTGTCTCCATAATACACTACTCCCTTTAATAAATCTCCATCAGATATACCAGTTGCTGCAAAATATATTTCATTTCCCTTTGCTAAATCTTCGAGTGTCAAAACTCTATCCAGGTTTTCCATATCCAATCCTAACTCTTTACATCTTTCCACTTCTTCATCTGACATAGGATACAGCTGAGCTTGGAGCTCTCCACCCATACATTTTATAGCTGCCGCAGCAATTACTCCTTCTGGAGCTCCTCCTATTCCCATAAATATATCTATTCCTGTATCTTCATCGCATGTCGCCATAGCTGCTGCAACATCCCCATCTCCAAAAAGCTTAATCCTTGCTCCCACTCTTCTAATTTCTTGTATCATTTTATAGTGTCTAGGTCTGTCCTGTACAATTGCTGTTAAATCACTCATATCTTTATTCAAAGCCTTTGCAACTGCTCTTAAATTATCTTCTACAGATGCTTGTAGACTAATCTTACCTGCTGCTTTTGGTCCTACTGCTATTTTTTTCATATAGGTATCAGGCGCATGAAGTAAGCATCCTTTTGGCGCCATAGCAATTACAGCTATTGCATTTGGCAAACCCTTTGCAACAAGCGTAGTTCCATCTAAAGGATCTACTGCAATGTCAACCTCCATATCGTCATCTGTTCCTCCGCCTATCTTTTCACCTATATATAGCATTGGTGCTTCGTCTATTTCACCTTCTCCTATTACTACTGTTCCTCTTACTTTTACTAATTCAAATGATTTTCTCATGCCATCTACGGCAGCTTGATCAGCAGCTATTTTATCCCCTCTACCCATATATTTTGCTGCACTTAATGCAGCCATTTCAGTAACCCTAACTAATGATAAAGCTAAATTTCTATTCATATCATTTACCTCCATAATTATTTGTCTATACTAATAATAACATAACCATTAACCACATTTTTGATAAAATTATAAAAAGATAGGCCAAGACATAAGTCTCAGCATATCTTTTTATTATACCTTATATAGATACTTCCTTCCAATCATTAAGGAATTTGTCTATTCCCTTATCAGTCATAGGATGCTTAATCATAGTTTCTAAAATCTTATATGGGATTGTTGCTATATCAGAACCTACTTTAGCAACCTCTTGTACATGCATAGGATGTCTTATGCTTGCAGATATTATTTGAGTCTTGATATCATGAATAGCAAAAATCTCTACAATATCCTTTACTATCTCTATTCCATTGTTCCCTATATCGTCCATACGCCCTATAAATGGACTTACATAGGTAGCCCCAGCTTTTGCAGCTAAAAGGGCTTGATTGGCTGAGAATATTAAAGTAACATTTGTTTTAATTCCTTTTTCACTAAGGTTTTTTACTGCCTTCAGCCCTTCCTTAGTCATAGGTATCTTTATTACAATATTTTTATCTATTTTTGCTAGTTCTTCTGCCTCTTCAATCATTTCTTCCGCTACTGGAGAAATAACCTCTGCACTTATAGGACCATCAACTATTTCAGCGATCTCTTTTATTACCTGTTTGAAATCTCTGCCTTCTTTTGCTATAAGTGAAGGATTAGTTGTAACTCCACATATTACTCCCCATTCGTTTACTTCTCTTATCTCATCTATATTGGCAGTATCAATAAATAGCCTCATTAATAATATAGCCTCCTTCAAAATAACACATCATATCTATCACTATATATATGATAAGGTTATTATTTCCATGCCTTTCCCGAAGATTCAAACATTCTCATCTTATCTGCTATTATACTTTGAGCCTCTTTTCTTCCAGGTCCAAGAATTTTCCTAGGGTCATATGCATCTGGATTATCATTTATAAAACTTCTAACTGCCCTGTTAAATGCCATTCTAATATCTGTATCTATATTTATTTTGTTAATTCCATTTGCAACTGCTTTTTTAATGCTTTCTTCTGGAACTCCAGATGATCCATGTAAAACTAATGGAATATTTAATCTTTCTTTAATAGCTTTTATTCTATCAAAATCAAGCTTTGGTTCTCCTTTATATGGACCATGAGCTGTCCCTACTGCTATCGCTAAAGAATCTATCCCTGTTTCCTTCACAAATCTTTCTGCTTCGTCAGGATCTGTCATTGTAGCTTCTCTTTCATCTACAGTTATATCGTCTTCCGTTCCACCTATCTTACCTAACTCAGCTTCAACTGAAACTCCAACTGCATGCGAGATGTCAACTATCTGTTTAGATATTTCTATATTTTCATCTAGTGAATGTTTTGATGCATCTATCATTACTGAAGTAAATCCATGTCTTAAGCACAACATGATTTGTTGAAAATCAGTACCATGATCTAGATGTAATGCTACTGGAACTGACGCTTTTTCAGCTGCTACCTTAGCCATCGCTGATATGTACTCGATTTCTGCGTATTTTATTGCACCTTGACTAGCCTGTAAAATAACTGGTGATTGTGTTTCTTCAGCTGCTCGTATTATAGCCTGCACTATCTCCATATTATTTACATTAAAAGCTCCTACCGCATACCCATTTTCATTGGCATGGTCTAATATTTGTTTACCTGTAACTAACATTAATAACTCCTCCTTCTTAACCATAACTTTTTTAATAAAACATCTTAATAACTAAAGATAAATAACACTACATAATATCTTTATTATCTATTAAAAAAATAAGAATAAAAAGAACTTAAAAATACACATCTATTTTATTATTCTTATTCATTTACTATAATAACCATAAATAATACTAATTACATTATATATATAACTTTCTATATTGATTTAAATTGTACTTGTAACTATTTATATATACTATACATCTATCATTGTGTCAAATAGTATCCTTAATTTTCAAATTGTTTATCTATAGATTAAATTTAATCTATAAAAACATAATGTTTTAACCTAAAATAAACCAACCTTCATGAGGCTGGCAAAATTATTTATTATAGCTATCATTGTTCTGATTTATAGCGTCTATACACCTAAAAGAATGCTGATGTAATTCTATACTATCTTTACTTATTAAATTATGTAAATCCTCTTTATTCTGTGCATATATCATTTGAATGCTATTGCAGTTAAGACAATTTAATTCAATCCTATCCGGGAATAAATTTATTTCAATATCTCCTAATCCACAATCACAAAAAACTCTTCCTTTTTTTTCTAACTCTCGAATTCTACTTATACTTTTCATAATTATATTTGAATCATCAAAATAATCGTAGAATCCTATCTCATCAATTGCCTTATATGAATATTTTTCATGTTGAGATATTAGCTTTTGTATATCTTTATGTTTACCTATAAAACCAATTTCCATTCCAGTTTCTATGCATCTAGCAACAATATTACTTTGAAAAAACTGCTTTAAATTATATGTGAAGACGTGGGTGTGCTGGCATGCAAAGCAAGGTATCTCAATCAAAAATGATTTGCAATTTTGTGTTTTAATTATAGCATTAGTGTGGTTGCATATACAAGTTAACTTTATCTTTTTATTCTTTAAGAAATCGAATAAGGAAATATTATATGTTTTTAACCTTCCACACATGTCACACCTTATAGCAAATGCTATATTAGTATTAATTAACACTTTTGGCACCTCCTTATATATAAGATTCTCCACAAAAAATAAAATTCCTCCTTCGAAAAAACAAAAATGTATTTGTGTTTTTTTTGTTGAAAAATAAAATATTTCTTTATTATTTGTAGTATTATTCTTTATAATGAAATATAGATATTGTTATATAGTTATATTTTTATATTATATTTTTCTAAATTGTAAATTAGTCTAATTATAAGAAAAAGCTATGAAAATTTTTCATAGCTTTTAAATTTACCATTACTTTATTTTATTTTCAATATTTCTCTAGCTTCATCAGGCGTTGCTACTTCTCTTCCTAGCTCATTAGCTAGTCTAACTATTCTTTCAACTAGTTGAGCATTAGATTTTGCTATTTCACCCTTTTTATAGTATATATTATCTTCAAATCCTACTCTTACGTGTCCCCCTAATAGTATTGCTACATTTGCAAGTGGTAACTCGTGTCTACCAATACCTGCTACAGTCCATGTTGACCCTTCTGGTATACTTTCAACAAGATATAATAAATCTCTAATTTCTCCTGTAATAGCACCTGGAACACCCATTACTAAATCAAAATGAATTGGCATGTCTAATAATCCTTTCTTTACTAGTGCTAATGCATTATTAACCATACCTCTTTCAAATACTTCGACCTCTGGCTTTACTCCTAGCTCCTTCATTCTTTTTGCAAATTTCTCCATATACTCCTGTGAATTCATGAATACTTCTGGTCCAAAATTGCAGGTGCCACAACTAAGAGTTGCCATTTCTGGCTTTAATTCTACTGGCTGAAGCCTTTCTTCTGGAGTATGCCATACTGCTCCACCAGTAGAAGGCTGAAATATTATAGGGCACTTAGCCTCTACCTTTTCCTTTATTTCCTTGTATACTTCATAGCTTTGAGTAGGATTACCTTCATTATCTCTAGCATGTATATGTACTATAGATGCACCCGCTTTATATGCCTCGTAAGCAGCCTCAGCAATCTCATCAGGAGTTATTGGTAAATTAGGCTGCAAATCTCTAGTTACCTCAGCGCCTGTTAGTGCAACAGTAATAATTAGTTTTTGCATGATTTTAACTCTCCTTTCATAATATCTCACTCCTTCATTATACTAAATACCATAAATAAAAAACAAGAGGAAACTCAATCTCTTTCCTCTTGTTTCTATCATATGATTATTATATCCTTTTAAACTACTTTTTTCACTTTATTCACTAAAAACATCCATTGATTCATTTAGATACTCTTCTATAACATTTCTTATATTTGAATCTTTTAGTATTATAGATATTTCTATTCTTCTATTCTTTGCACGACCATCTTTAGTCTCATTTGTATCTATTGGTCTAAATTTAGAATATGCACTAGCAACAAAATAATTAGCATATTTGTCCTCAAGATCCTCATTTGTATTTAAAAGATAATTAACAACCTCAACTGCCCTCTTAGCTGACAAATCTCTATTATATTCAGCGGAGCCTAAACTATCTGTATGTCCCTGAATACTTATGGCATCAATATTTGCCCTAACATCATCTTCATCCAAAACATTTTCAAAGGCAATTGCTAGTTCATTCAATAGTTCTTTACCTTCAGACTTTACTGTAAAGGAATTTAAATCAAATACCAAGCCTTCATCTATTATTATGTTCCCATTATCAGCTATAGAAACTAGATCTTTTTCAGAATCCCTTGATTTACCAAGCTCTTCTTCTATAGAATTTTTAACCTTTGTAAGAACATCAAGCCTCAACAAAGCTATCCCCTCAAGTCTACCTCTAAGTCTTCCTAATTCCTGGTTACTCTCAGCGATTATTTGCTTTTGTTCTTCAATTTGAATCTCTGAAAGCTTTAAAGCTTCTTCTCCTCTTTCTACTTCTGCACTAACCTTATCTAAATTATCCATAAGTAATTCAAGGTTCTTTTCTGCTCGACTTATTTCTTCATTTGATTCTTCCAATCTCTGTTGAGTATCTTTAAGCTGACCTAAGGCATTTTGCAAATAATCCTCTGTGTCCTCAATCTGCTGTTTAGCATATTTCAAGTTGCTTCCTGTAACCATATTTTGTACATATGCGAGTATCATGAGGAAAAAAAGAATCAATGCTATCGTTGATATCATATCTGTAAAGGAAGGCCAGAAGTTCTGAGCTTCTCCTTGTTTTTTAAACCTTCTCTTTCTTACTTTCATTTATTATCTCCCCTTTTTTAATCATTTGGGTCGTAGTATTTTTATAGTTTTTGGGATAATCTATCTATTGATTTAGTAAGCTCCTTCATAGCTTCATAGCCCTTAGCAAAATCTCTAGTACTTGATTTTAAATCTTGAACTAAATCACTAAAGCTTACATCCATTCTTTCAATATTCGTTCTTAAATTATAATTAAACTCTGTAAAATCCCTAGTATTCTCACTAAAAGTATTTAATGATTGTTCAAACTGTAGTATACTCTTGTGCAATCCTTCAACTGTATTTTGATTATCAGCAGCAGCTGCTATAAGCTGTACACTAAGATTATCAAAAACATACTTAAGCTTCTGCTCCATGCTATCTGAAAACGAATTCAATTCTTGTCCTATTGCTACTTCTAAGTCAGCTGAGTTGCTAACATTTGTAATAGAACCTCTTTTGGCAAATCTCAGAGCAACACTATTATCTAAATACTCTTCAATTTTTACCATTACAGATTCTTTAGTATCATCAATGTTAAATAATATATTTATAATTGTAATAACGATAGAGGCAGCAATACCAAATAGTGATGTTATAAAAGCAACTGACATACCTTGAACTGAACTTATAAGCTCATGTACTAAAGCTTCAATACTATTCAAAACTTCTGCACTTGCACTTTCACTAAGAAAATCTACTAAATCACCTATTGAAAGGGTAAGTCCATAAAACGTTCCTAAAAGCCCTAGGATAATCATTATAGAAACTGAGCTTTTTGAAAATCTTTCCCCTAAGCTTAAACCCTTATGAAATTTATAAAAATTCTTCTCGATTATTGCCTGAGTATTAACCTCATTAGGATTTAACTCAGCTGCTGCCTTGTAATCTTTTAAGGATGAATTTAATACATTGTAACAAAATTCTTCACTCTCATTTTTTAGCTGCTTATCTAAATCTTTCTCAATTTTCTTATACTTTTTTCTAATAAGTAATGTTGCTATAAAAGCAATTGACATTATTGATAAAATTGTTACTATTATTACTTTCCCTAACAAGGTTAATTCTCTTAAAATTTCAAACAAATTAATTCCTCCCTTTTATTTAATGTAATAGCTTGTCTTATATAAGGTTAAAATCCATTATTAAATCTAGCTGAAATATTATTATATAGGATAAAATAAGTGAAACAGAGGGTACCCTCTAGTTCGCTTACTATTCAATACTCTTATTGCTTTCACTCATAATAATAACATTTTCAGCTATTAAAGCAACGCCATCATGAGTACATACTATTAATAATTCATCTCCAAAATTTAAACTATCTATTGTTTTCTTATCTCCAGCTACATTTATAAATGAAGTATTAACTGTAGTATTTATGAGAATATTTTCACCTTCATCTGTTTTTATCATTATTAGTTGTGAAGCTTGATTAATATAAATAAGCTCTCCCATATGTCTAAATTCCTGCGTTACCTCTCTTGCTTCAAGATTTACTATCACATTGTTTTCTAGCTGTAAATTTACTTCATGACCCAGTCTTAGATCATAAATAGTCTTATATTTTTCTTCCACTTTTATATCTGAATCATTAGAAATAACATATGTTGTCACTTCTCCCAATTCGTCTGCTATTGTAAGCTTTGAAGTGCTTCCTATAATTATCTCATTTATTGTCCCTTTCTTTTCTGTTTTAACAACCAGTGCTTCAACCTTAATTATTTTATTGTACTCTGTATATACTGTTATTACATCTCCTTTCTTTAGGTCAATAAATTCTATTTCTTTTTCATTTCTAATTAGTTTCGTATCTTCACATAAAGTGAATTCTTTTTCTTCTCCATTATCATCTTCAATTATTATTATAGGCATCTTGTTAAAATCAATTTTAGTTAATACGCCTTCATACTCCTTGTTCTTACTTTCAGCTATAGCTTTAACTACTTTTTCATTCTTGATTTTTATGGTTACTATATCTCCTTTTTTAAGAGTGCTTAATGCCACCATTTCACCATCTAGAATAACAGTTACATCATCAATTGCTTCAAAAGGTAGCTTTTGAATTTCACCATTCTCTTCAACCTCAATAATAATCATAGGCAGTATGCTGTCTACCGCCGAATCAACCTTACCATCATATTGTTCTTCTATACTTATTGCACTGATTGATAATATGTTATTGTCTTCTGTAACCTTCGCTTCAGCTATTACTCCCTCTTCTAATTCTAAAATATCTATTCCTTCATTATCTAAGATTGTTTTAGCGTCAGAACCTGCTTGATAAATCTTTTCTTCCCCATTATCTTTCTGGATTTTGACATTTATTGTATCCTCTGTTTTTAATATTCCAGTTATTGTTCCAGATATATTATGAGTAATAGCGTCTTGTTCATTTTCTGTTGTTCCTTCTGTATCTTCAGTAGCATCATTATTGTTATTTTCATTATTATCTTGATTTACAGTATCATTTACATCATCTTCAAACGATACTGTAAGTTTATTTTCATCATTCTGGTCAATATAATCATAGGCTAGAGAAAGCATTTTTGCCATAATAGCTCTATTTACAGGTGATTGGGGTTT
>DAOUQG010000143.1 GCA_030625765.1 Thermohalobacteraceae bacterium
GAACCATTTGATATAGTTAATATTATTGAAGAAGATGGTGATGAAATCAAGATTTCAATTCTCTAAAATTTATAGAAAGGGTGTTTATTATGAAAAAAGAAGCAATTGGAAGATGTCCTGTTTGTGGACACGGAATGGAAATTAATAAATTGCATTGCAATTATTGTGATACATCAATAGAAGGGAAATTTAGTCTATGTAAATTTTGCAAACTAAAAGACGAACAAAAATTTTTCGTAGAAGTATTTATAAAAAATAGAGGAAATATTAAAGAAATCGAAAAAGAGCTTGGAATTTCTTATCCTACTGTTAGAAACAAACTTGAAGATGTTATAGAAGCGTTAGGTTATAATGCAAAATATTCTCCAAAAATAGATAAAAAATCTATTCTCAATAAATTAAGCTCAGGAGAAATCAGTGCAGAAGAGGCTGTTAAAATGCTTAAAGAATAATATAAAATATCTGATGAAATTAATTATGTATAGCAATGTTATTTGGGGAGGGATCATAGTTGAAAGATGAAAAAATGATGATTTTAGCCATGTTAGAGGAAGGCAAAATTTCTAGTGATGAAGCTGCTAAACTTATCGAAGCACTTGATGAAGCAGAATTAAAGGAGTTTGAAGACTTTGGAGTTTACGATAGTTCACAATATGAAGTTAGTTCAAGTAGCGATACTCAATTTCATAATAATAATGAAGGTATGGAAAAGAAAATTGAAAGTTTTGAAGACAAGATGGAGAAATTCGGTAAAAAAATTGAAGAGAAGTTTGGCAAAGATTTTGAAAGAAAAATGGAAAAACACGGTGAAGAATTCGGCTTAAAAATGAATAAGTTAGGTGAAAACATAGCTGAAGGAACTATGAATATTACAGATAAGGTACTTGGTATAGTTGAAAACTTTGTTGATAAAGGAACATTTAATAGCTTTTTTGGGAATTACGAAACGATAGAAAAAAGATACGAGAAGGACTTATCTTCTTTATCTAACCCTGAGCTAACTTTTGAAGCAATTAATGGAAAAATTAATATCAAGCCTTGGAATGAAGATAAAGTAATTGTAAGAGCTATCTGTAAGATTAAGAAAAGTGATTTTGATATTAATAATCCTATTTACAATATTATTGAAAAAGAAAATAGCATTTTGTTTAAACCACTTTATACCAGCAATATTGGAATTAATCTTGAAATAAAAATACCAGATAAAAATTATGATAAAATAAACCTTTACACTACAAACGGGAAAATACAAGTTTCAGATATAACTTCTAATGATCTAATATGCACTTCAACAAATTCATCAATAATTTTATCTGATATTGAAAATAACAATACTTCTGCAACTACAAAAAATGGAAGAATTATTGTTCGCGATGCAAATTCAGATACTCTGATTCTAAGTACCTCTAATGCTTCTATTAATTTAGAGGATATCCGCTGCAAAAAAGTTGATGCAATAACTAAAAATGGAAAAATATCATTGTCTGATGTTATCTCTAGTGTAATGAACACTAAAACTACAAATGGTCCAATTATCTTAGACGACTGTGATGCTAAAACTATTAAAGCTGAAACCTATAATAGTAAAATTACATTACATGATATTCAGTCTGCAAATCTAAGAGATTTATATATGAAAACATCTAATTCTTCAATAGAAGTATCCTTTGATAATACAAAAACTTTATTTAATATAGATGCTAGGACTTCTTTAGGACATATAGATGTAGATATACCAAATTTAATTTATGATTTTAATATTCAAAAACAATTAGGCACTAAGAAAATTGTTGCTCATAGTCCTGAATATAATAAGGAGCATGGTATTGACATAATTGCATCAACTTCAAATGGTTCAATTAAAATTAGTTAATATTGCAAATTTTAGGGGGAGTAAAAATGGCAAATGATTTAAGAGAAGAAAAAATGGAAATATTGAAAATGATTGAAGAAGGAAAAATCAGCTCAAAAGATGGCTTAGATCTATTAAATGCATTACAGGAAAAAAGCGAAGAATTTCCTATGAATAAATCTAAGTGGTTAAAAGTAAGAGTATATGATCCTGAAGATAAAACTAAGGTAAACGTAAATGTACCAATAGCTCTTGTAGATATAGGACTAAAACTTGTAACTAAGATGTCACCAGAGCTTAAAAATTCTGATCTTGATGGAATAGACTTTAATGATATAGCTGAAGCTATTAAACAAGGAGCTCAAGGTAAGATTGTTGAAGTTGATACAGAAGATGGAGAAAAGGTTGAAATATTTGTTGAATAATTTCTAATAAAAAAACTAAGAAGTAGGAATGAAATTTTCCCTTCTTAGTTTTTTAATTTGTTATAAATAATTCTAACACCTATTAAAATTAAAATCACTGGCCATATGAATGATAAAGCTCGCCATAAGCTTGTTCCAAATACATTCTTAGAGGTTAAAAAGACAAATCCAGATACTATTATTAATACATTTCCTGTAACTAAAGCTAAACTACTTCCTCTTTTCCTACTTTCTAAAAAATATATGGTATAAAAAGCTAGTGCCAATAGTAAGAAAAATAACCAGCCTATTTCAGCATCATATATGTCATCAAATAATGAGAATATTGCTAAAGCTGATAAAATACTCCCCGGATAAATTAATCCTTTAGCTTTTTTAATAAAGTATAATATCAAAAAACCTATCCCGATACTACCTATGAAAGCTACTCCCCATAACCCAACTGATGTAATCGTATATTCATTAATTAATAATGTAATTCCTCTTCCTAAAAATATCATTCCTAATATCAAATAGCTTGTGTGCTTGTTGAAACAAAACCCTATTATAAAACCAACACCAATAGCTACCCATAATACATCATTAGGTATAATATCAATGTTTAATACAAATATTACTATTCCTATTAGTATTAGTACTATTCCTAAAGAATATTCTTTCCTTATTAGCATAACAACACTCCTCTTAGCCTATTAGCCCATTATCCCTTAATAAATTTATGATAATATTATTTGAGTAAAAATACTCACCTAGTTTAGAATTGTATGTATACTCAGCAACTACGCCTTCTGGTGAAACCATAATTATTGGCGTTAAAATAGCAAATATAATATATATTATTAATACTCCTTTTGCAATTCCTAAGATAAGCCCAGATATTTTATTGAATTCATTTAATATTGGTAATTTAGAAATGCTATCTAATAATCTAATTATTACTGCTAAGATAATTCTTGCTAAGATAAATACAATTATTATACTAATAATATTTATGAATATATCTGTAAATGTAGTAGAAATGAAATTTCCAAATGATCCTCCTAAATTATCCATTTGACTTTGGATCTGTGAACTTTCAATAATTCCCTTTTGCATAATTTCAGGTAATCTAAATGAATTTAAAATTGAACTCATACTATTTGGTTTATCAATTGAATCTATCATCATATGAACTTTATTAGTAACAAAGCTATTTATCTTTGAAAAAAAACTAGGATTATTCTTAATGATTCCTGCTACAACAGGATAATAAACTTTTGCAATAATTCCTGCTAAAATATAGCCTGCTAAATTAAACGCTGTAATTATAAACCCTTTATGCAATCCATAAAATGCATTTATCAATACCACGATAATAATTGAAATATCTACCCAGCTCATTTTAACACTCCTTTACTTACTTGAAGTAATTTTCATAAATTTTATTTTTTCATCCTGTAATAGAATAATATATTCTTGAGTTACCAAAATTCCTTTTATACTATCATTACTCTTAAAACTCAAGAACTTAGTGTTACCCTTTATAGCAATAATACTATTATCATTACTTAAAAAAACATCTCCTCTATAATAATTAATGTTATCATAGGATTTATCTAATTCAATTTTATTGATTGTTCTTCCATTAAAGTCAATAATCTCTAAAAAACATTTTTTTTCTCCTAACAAAATAAATATTTTTTTCTCCTGCCTATCTATCTTCATATCACATATTGTCTCACTTATTTCTCTACTCCAAAGCAATGCTTTTTTTTCACTTAGAAGATATATCTTACTATCAGTAACTACTAAGTTTGAATTATTTATAAGTATATCAATGCTTTCTATTATTTCATCTTCAATTATTTCTTGCCACATAATACCATTAGTTGCTGAGTACTTAATTAAATGACTGAACATACCTTCATTTGAAGTATTAATAGTTCCTAGTACAAAATCTTTTTCATCTTTACAAATGTCAGTTGATATTATTTTCCCATCAGCTACATTTCCTTTTGCTACAACGTTTCCTTTGACGTCAAGAATATTTACCCATTCTATGTTCTTATCATCCTTCAAAAATACTATTAAGTGCTTGTCCTTTTCAGTAATATAACTTATACTCTGATCAACCTCATATGTCCATAACTCGTCACCATTACTATCAAGTGCTGATATTTTGCTATTACCTTTATTACATACATAAATATTGTTTGTTCCAATATGAACAATTGGTTTTTCATAGGATATTTCTTTAATTGCATGGAAATTGCCTTCAAAATCATATGCTGAAATTACTTTATTATTATAAATTAGTAATTTATTATCAATAACATTTGCTTGATAATCCTCGAATATTCCTATATTTACTTCTTTAACTAGATTTAGCGTTCTATTCTGTTTGTATAATAAACTGTAAATTTTATCTCTAATTGCAGCATTTGAAAATATCATAATTATTAGAATAAAAAGTACAATGAATCTTCCAATTTTTTTCTTTTTTACATTTTGTCTTTCTTCAGTTATCAAGCCTTCGCCTCCCTTCTACTTCTATATTCTTTAAATTTGGATAAAATCCTTCAAAAATTAGCTGTTATAATTTATTCCCTTGTTTTATAACTATATTACCAATTATAAATAATAACATTAAAAATCCTACATACCCAAAAATCGGATAAAAAACCGATACTAACTTTGTAAAGCCAATTTTGGCTAATGGCATAGTAGCAAAGCAAAATAAAAATGCTATTAGTTTTTGATTTGTTTTAAAAATATATGTCAACCTTATTATACACCCAAATCCACTAGATATAGCTGTCGTAAACATTGAACACCATAAAATAACAGCATAAGAGTAACTCGCCCATCTTCCCAACTTGCATGCAATTCCTATCATAGGTATTTCTAATTTATAGATATCTGAATAAAATATTAGTGTAGTTAATAAAATGAATGATGCTAAAATTCCTAGTCCAAGTCCTCCCATAATCCCTCCTTTTATCGCCGCCTTCTTACTTGGAATTATTGATAGTAATGATGACATGATAACTATCACACAAATACTATTATAACTTACATAAAGAACCGCAGAAGTAACCCAGTTTCCTGTTCTTGTAATTTCAGTTCCCTGATAGTTACTAAAAATCAAGCCTTCTTTAAATACTACTATAAGTCCAATTAGCGTAATGCCTATGAGTAATAATGGGACTAATAAAGTATTTATAACTGAAACACCCTTTACACTAAACATAAATGTCAATAAAGATGCGATGCTCATTATATAAATTCCTATATTAAAAGAAAAGTTAAATTCCTGTTTAAATATTGCGCCACTTCCTGCTAACATTACACAAAATCCTATTAATAAAAATAATGTTACTATTATATCAATTATCCTACTTATTCTTACACCAAATATTGGTGTTATTAGCTCTTCATAATTTTTAATTTTATATGTATATACTCTATGCAAAACTACTGCTCCGACAATGGAAAAAAGCGTAGAAGCAAGAAAAAGACCAAATAATCCTTTATATCCAAATATACTAAAAAACTGTATTATTTCCTTTCCCGAAGCAAATCCTGCTCCTATTACAGTACCTATATATATGCTTGATAGTTCTTTCCAGCCTCTTCTTTTCATAACAAGCCTCCTTAACTTCACTATTTAATTCTATGATTTAAGAGGCTTGTATTATCATTTTTTGATAATTACTACTGTATGGTTTTAATTTATGAGTATCAATGCTTAATGAATTTGTAATGTGATATTGATTTAAAATAATTTTCTTATTAATATTTGGTAATTTATGGTATAATATCTTTATACGTGTCTTGTATACAACAAATAGTAATGGTATTTCTGTATCTTATATATATAGCGGGAGGATAAGCAACATGAGTAGATTTATAAAAATATTTTTTATATTGATAATTTTGTTCATCTTTATTGCAACTGGATTACTTGCGAATGAAAATCTCATTTATCGTGCTGCTTATGAATGTAATAATACTACTTTTTTGTACTTTGGTACTATCGCTTCAGCTGATGACCAAAATACTTGTGATAATCAAAATTCTTTAAATTCAGAGATTACAACCCCAATTGATAATAATAGTTTTGAGCAGTCTCAACCAGAAAGTATAAATATAGATTCTAATAACTCAACTGAAAAATCTGAAGAAACTAAGCAAAATAATGAAGCTCAGCAAAGCGATTCAAATAAGAGCATCCAAAACAAAGAAACTGAAATTAATGAGAGTCCAATTGAAAGCAATCCTGTTAAACAAGATTATATTATTGATAAGCTGAATACTAAGAACATGTGGCATAATAAAGTTGTTTATCTAACATTTGATGATGGACCTAGTTGGATAACTCCAAAGATTTTAGATATTTTAAAAACTGAAAATATTAAGGCAACATTTTTTGTAGTAGGAAGTGCTATTCTTTCAAATGAAGTGACTATGAAACGAATGGTAGAAGAAGGACACGTTATTGGTAATCATACTTACAGTCATGATTATAAATATATTTACAGAAGTATTCATAATTTTTTTATTGATTTTAAAAAATGTGAAGAAAAAATTTTTGAAGCAACTAGTATACGCCCTAAGATTATAAGGCTTCCTGGAGGGTCAAATAATAAAATTCACAAATTATATGGTCCTAATAATTTAATGTATAAAATTACCAAAATTCTAGAATCAGATGGTTATGTTGTTTTTGACTGGAATGCAGATAGTAAAGATTCATCTCAAGCATTGCATTGCTCTGATCAAATAGTGGATAACACCCTAAAATACATAAGTAGACAAAATAACGCCATTGTACTTTTTCATGACTGCTCATTAAAGACAAACACCCTTCAGGCTCTTCCTATAATAATTGATAAATTGAAATTTCTGGGATGTAGTTTTGATATTCTTTCTACAAATTCATTTAAAGTTAAATTTCTTAAAAATAAAAGCATAGAAGAAACTTTTAATATTTCTGTAGATATGTGGAATAAGTATCACATAATTTTTGAAGAATTAATCTATTAGCTTTTTTTATATTTTCTCAAAAATGGGGAGAGTACTGGAATGTAAACATTGCCAGTACTCTATTTATTATTATGGAGTTGTTAGCGTCTTGACTTATAATGTGTATGAAGTAGATGATGAGATTTTTCACCTAACGGTTTTTCTAAATATTCTTCGTATAAAGCTTTAACAGCTGGGTTATTATGTGACTTCCTAAGCTCTAACATTGCATCTGCTTTATATGTTGCTTCAACTCTTTTTCCTTTTATTTCGTTAGTACTTGGTATTGGCTGTCCACCACCACCAATACAGCCACCAGGACAACACATTATTTCAACAAAGTGGTAATCAGCTTTGCCTTCTTTAACCATATCTAATATCATTCTTGCATTCGATAAACTATTTGCTACTGCAACCTTAACATCTAAATCTCCAACTTTTACTGTTGCTTCTTTGAACCCTTCAATTCCTCTTAAATTAACAAAATCTATGTTTTCTAATTCTTCACCTGTTACAACTTCATATACAGTTCTTAATGCTGCTTCCATAACTCCACCAGAAGCGCCAAAAATAACTGCTGCACCTGTTGAAATTCCTAATGGAGCATCAAATTCTTCTTCTTCAAGGTTATATACATCTATTCTTGACTCTTTCATCATTCTGCCTAATTCTCTAGTAGTTAATACTATGTCAACGTCTTGATATCCACTATCATTCATTTC
>DAOUQG010000146.1 GCA_030625765.1 Thermohalobacteraceae bacterium
CATGAACCAAAGGGTATTGCTGATGGGTTGCTTTTAGGTGAGAATTTTGTAGGACAGGACTCAGTGGTAGTAATATTAGGAGATAATATAGCCTCACATAGTATTAAACCTTATGTGGAAAAATTCAAAAAACAAAAAATAGGCGCAAAGGTTCTTATAAAGGAAGTAAAAGAACCTCATCTATTTGGAATAGCTACAATAGATGAAACAAAAATTGTTAGAATAGAGGAAAAACCAGATAAACCTAAAAGTAATAAGGCAGTATTAGGCATTTATATGTACGATAATAGTGTATTTGATATAATAAGGCAAATTGATTTTTCTGATAGAGGAGAATTAGAGATAACTTCTGTAAACAATGTGTATGTAGAAAAGGGATTATTAACCTATGATATACTTGAAGGCCATTGGACTGATGCGGGAACATTCCAGTCATATAGATTAGCTAATGAAATTTTATTCAATATAGATAATAAGGTCATAGTTGGTGATGAATAATGAAAATACCTTATAATAGGATATTTTATTCTGGAAATGAAACAGAGTACATTACGGATGCACTAACAAATGAACAAATTACCGCTGATGGCAAGTACACTAAGCTAGTAAGCTCTTTTTTGGAGGATAAGCTTGGTACAAGAAAAATACTAATGACAACTTCTTGCACTCATGCTCTAGAGATGGCGTGTATGTTGATTGGGTTGAAGTCTGGTGATGAGGTAATAATGCCTTCCTTCACCTTTCCTTCTACAGCAAATGCTGTGATGCTAAATGGTGCAAAACCAGTTTTTGCTGATATAAATGAGAATACATTAAATATTAATCCTTTAGATATAGAAGTAAAGATTACAAGCAATACAAAGGCTATAATCCCAGTACATTATGGTGGAGTAGGCTGTGAAATGGACACAATTATGGATATAGCAAGAAGAAATAACTTATATGTTATTGAGGACGCAGCTCAGGGAATAAATGCAAAATATAAGGGAAAATCTTTAGGAACATGGGGACACATTGGCTGTTATAGTTTTCATGGCACTAAGAATTATGTTAGTGGTGAAGGCGGTGCAATAGCAATAAATGTTGATGATAAAAACCTCATAGAAAAAGCTGAAATTATTCGTCAAAAGGGTACAAATCGATGTGAATTTTTAAAAGGTAAGGTTGACAAATATTCTTGGGTTGATATAGGTTCTAGCTATGGGCCATCGGATATTCTAATGGCTATTTTATATGCCCAGATTCAACAATTAGATTTTATAAAAAATAAGAGAAGAGTAATAAATGATTTTTATAATGAAAATTTGAGTAAATATCTTAAAGCAGGTCTTATAAAATCAATGACTAATATTCCTAAGGAAAGTGACTCAAATTACCACCTATTTTACATTATATTTCATAGTGAGGAAATAAGAAATAAGGTAATGGTAAAGCTGAAAGAAAAGGGTATATCTGCAGTACCACATTTTGTTCCTCTTCATAGTTCATCTATGGGCAAAAAACTTAGGAATAAAGTATTAGATTTACCTATAACTGAGAATATTAGCAGATGTCTACTAAGATTACCTATGTATACTGGTATGACTGAAGTTGAAATGAAGTATGTAGTAGATTCATTAGAAGAAATATTAAAGGAGATTTAAAATGTGGAGTAGTATATCAGCAGTAATCCCTGTATATAATAGTCAAGACTCTTTACAAGAGTTATATAGTAGACTATCTACAGTACTTAAGGGAATTTGTCATGATTATGAGATTATTATGATTGATGATGGGAGTAAGGATAATAGCTATGAGAAGATGAAGGATTTGCACTATAAAGATAATATGGTGAAAGTAATTCAGTTAGATGGCAACTTTGGACAACAAAATGCTTTGATGTGTGGGTTTCGTTATGCAACAGGAGATTATATAGTTACATTAGATGATGATTTACAGCATAAGCCAGAGGTAATTGAGAAAATGATTAATAAGCTCAATCAAGGATATGACGTAGTTTATGGGATAGCTAAAAATAAGCAGCATTCATTTTATAGAAATCTAGGTTCGAAAATGACTAATTATATATTTAATAGAATTTGCTCTAAGCCTCAAAATATAAGAGTAAGCAGCTTTAGAGTGATTAAAAGAGAGATATTAAATAAAATTATCGAAGACAATACTTATTTTGTATACTTATCAGCAATAATTTTAAGAATTACAAAAAATATCGGAAATGTTTATATTGAACATAATGCAAGAAAATATGGAAAATCAAATTACAACTTTATTAAATTGTTTAAGCTATTTGTAAAATTATATATTTATTATTCAGATAGATCATTTTTGAAAAAATTTACTTTATCGGCTCCTCAGTATAGAGTAAGAGATAAGATGTTGTAAAGGAGAAATATTTATGAAGATTTTAATGTTAGGTGGAGGTAATTGTCAAACGAATGGGATATTATATGCAAAGAAAAGAGGACATGATGTTATAGTTTCTGATTACTATGAAAATGCTCCAGGGAAGGAGTTTTGTGATTATAAAGAACTTATAAGTACCTTTGATATTGAGGGTAATATTGAAGTAGCAAAAAAACACTCTATAGATGGAGTTATGACCATGGGAACAGATCAACCTGTTTATACAGCAGTAGCTGTGGCAAATGAGTTAAACCTTCCATCCTGCATAGATATATCTACAGCTAAAGCAGTCACAAACAAAAAGATAATGAAGAATCTATTTAAAATAAATAATATACCTACAGTAGATTTTGCATTTATAAGTAAGGATTTTTCTGAAAATGATCTTGAGGGTATGAAATTTCCTGTTGTTGTTAAACCCCTAGATAGTCAAGGTCAAAGAGGTGTATATAAGCTCAATTCAATAGAAGAGATAAGAGAAAATATAGATAATGTTTTGAGCTTTTCAAGAGAAAAAGAGATTTTAGTAGAAGAATATTATAAAAACGATGAAATAACAGTGAGTGGATGGGTAAAAGATGATAAGGTGTATGTACTTACAGTTACTGATAGGGTAACATATGATAATTATCCTCACATTGGAGTGTGTATAGCTCATGATTTTCCATCTAAGCATTTAGATGAAAATTTTGACGAGATAATAGAAATTACAAATGAAATAGTAAAGAGCTTTAATATTCATAATGGACCTATTTACTTCCAAATGTTAGTTGGAATAGAAGGAATAAAGGTTAATGAAGTAGCTTGTAGAATTGGAGGAGCTTATGAGGATGAACTTATACCTTTATTAACAGAAGTAGATATACTCGATATGGTTATAGAATCATCACTAGGTAAAAGTATTGATAGCAGCAATCTTGAAAGGTATAATTTGTTACAGAATACTAAAAAGGCTTCTGTTCAACTATTTTTTGCAAAGCCTGGTAAAATCAAAAGGCTAGGAGATATGGAACAGATTAAAAATCTGCCTGGAGTAAATCAAGCAAAATTTAATTTTACATTAGGTGATGAAATAAATGAAATAAAGAATGCAACTCAAAGAGCTGGTTATGTGATCGTTGAAGGTAAGGATAGTGAAACCTTAAATGAAAATATAGATAGAGTATTTGAGCATCTGGCGATTTATGATGAAAATGATATTAATTTGGTTGCTGATTTGAGGAAAGAGATTAGCATAGTAAAAGTGGTAGCAAGGATTTGAATTATTACACTCGCTGTTCAGGTATACAGCACTTCTGATAAAGAAACTAAGTGATTCACAAGAAATCAGAGATTTCTGTTCTCTACTTATTTGAAATGAAATTAAGGTAAGAAGTTCTGTATACGATTCACGACTCGTGTAATAATCCAAATCCTAGTGTGTTGTGTTTTCATAACTTTTTGTGTTTGAGCGTGCGAAAACATGTTACTTAATCTGAAAGGAGTATTAAAAATGAGAAAAAAGACATCCATAAAAAATATAGGTATAATATTAACAATTTTATTTATTGGGCTATTTATTATAAGTAGCTGTAATAATAAGGATACTAATGAAACCAAAGGTTATAAGATTTCAATAGCAGAGCAATATGGCTTAGCTTATGCGCCCCTTCAAATAATGAAGGAAAATAAAATTATGGAAAAGAATTTACCAGATGTTGAGGTAAACTGGGAACAGTTAGGAAATACTGCTGCTATTAGAGAGGCAATGTTAGCTGATAAGTTGGACGTAGGATTTATGGCAATCCCTCCATTTTTAATAGGATGGGATAAAGGAATGGAGTGGAAGATGGCAAGTGGGCTGTCTCAAAGCCCCATTGGCTTGGTAACATATAAAGAAGATATAAAAACAATAAAGGATTTTACTAAGAATGATAGAATTGCATTACCACAACCAGGTAGCGTTCAACATATTTTACTATCAATGGCTTGTGAGAGAGAATTTTCAGATGCTAAGACCCTTGATGATTTACTTGTTACAATGAAGCATCCAGATGGAATGAATGCATTACTGGGAAGAAAAGATATAACTGCACATTTTACATCTCCACCTTATATATTTAAGGAGCTAGAACAAGATGGTATGCATGAAATATTAAGCGGTAGTGAAGCAATGGGTAGGGATTTTACATTTATTGTAGGGGTTACAACTAATAAGTTTCATGATGATAATCCTGTTGTTTATGATGCTTTTATAAAATCTCTACATGATGCTATTGAATTTATACACAATAATCCTGAAGAATCAGCAGAAATTTTAGCGGACCAATATAAATTACCTAAAGAAGAAGTCTTAGAATATATTACTTGGGAAGGAATGGAATATAATTCCAACATAGAAGGGATTTATGAATTCACAGATTTCATGGTAAGGAATGGTTATATTTCTAAAAAGTTTGATGATATAGATGATATTATATGGGAAGATGTTGAGTATGAAAAATAACCTATTAGGGAAAAGATATTTGGTACGTATTTTTTGGATACTTATATTAGGTATTATATGGGAAAGCATTGCCTTAAGTGGGAGGTTTTCCCCATTAATTTTCCCTTCAGTCCAGAATGTTATAGAGTCTTTATTTAAATCAATAATTAGCGGAGAAATCATAGGTGAAACCTTGTATTCATTAAATTTGATCTGCAAAAGCTTATTTATTGGTATTATTATTGCGATGGTATTATCTATATTATCAGTTAGATCAAAGGTTTTCGAAGGATTGGTAGAAACATTAATTGCAATAGCTCATCCTTTGCCAGGAATTGCGTTATTACCACTTATTATTCTATGGCTTGGGACTGGGTCAAGTGCGATAGTTTTCATTATAGTTCATTCAGTAGTTTGGCCAATGGTTTTAAACTTATCAACGGGGTTTAAATCTATTCCCAATATATATAAACAACTTGGAGACAATTATGAGTTAGGTTTGTTTGAGATAATTAGGCATATATTAATACCAGCATCATTCCCATACTTTTTAGCAGGTGTAAAAATAGGATGGGCTCGTGCTTGGAGAGCATTAATAAGTGCTGAAATGGTTTTTGGAGCAGCTGGAGGAATTGGTGGATTAGGTTGGTTTATTTTTAAGAAACGAGTATTTATGGATACTGCGGGTATTTATTCAGGACTTATAGTCATAGTCTTAATCGGAATATTAGTTGAAGATATGTTATTTAATAAGCTAGAAAAAGCAACAGTAAAAAAATGGGGTATGTCTATATGAGTATGATATTAGAGATAAAGGATTTATCAAAATACTTTATCGCAGAAAATGAAAAATTATTAGTTTTAGATAATATCAATATGACTGTTAACAAAGGAGAAATTTTGTGTATATTAGGTCCTTCAGGTTGTGGCAAATCTACATTATTAAACCAAATTGCTGGATTTGACAAACCTGATATAGGCTATATAAAACTAAATAAAACCATAATCTCAAAGCCTGAACTTAATCGTATTATGGTTTTTCAAGATTTAAATCAGCTTTTTCCATGGAAAAATGTTCTTCACAATGTAGTATTCCCTCTAAAGGCAAATAAAATAGGCAACTCAAAGCTTGAGAGATTAAAGAAGGCAGAAAAATATCTGTCCATGGTTAAATTGGAAGATTTTCACAATTACTACCCTCATCAATTGTCGGGAGGAATGAAGCAAAGAGCTGCTATAGCTCGTGCTTTGGCAATTAATCCAGAAATACTATTAATGGATGAGCCGTTTGGAAGTCTAGATATTCAAATACGGACCAGCTTACAGAAAATGGTGATTGATATATGGCAAAAAACTAATATCACTGTGATTTTTGTAACTCATGATATACAAGAAGCTATTACATTATCACATCGTATTGTTGTGATGGATAAGAATCCTGGAAGGATAAAAAATATAATAAATAATACACTACCAAGACCAAGAAATAGCATTGACAGTGTATTTTCTGAGATGTATAAGAAAGTATATAATTTATTGGAAGAGTAATCTTCTATTTTTTTTAATTTTCTTGTACCTTATATATTTTTATAAACCAATCCTTTTTATTAATATATCTAGCGATTCTCATACCGTAGGTTTTATCCTTAAATTCATGGACTAGGTTACACTTATTTTCTAAGAAATTTTTCATATCAGCATAATAATAATACGTATTTCCGTATACGCCATTCCATACTGGTCTTGTATTATAAATGAAATCCATTTCCTCGGGATAAATTATAAATTCTATATCATTATCATAAATATATTCTTCAAAAGTAATATTATTTTTCTTTAAATAAGTAAGGTTTCGATAATCAAGTAATTTATCATTATCAAAGTAAAATTCACAATCAAGGTTTGCTAGGACTTTATCATTTTTTCTAACTACTTTTGATATCTCATTTAAATAGTTATTATAATTATTATGAATATATGGTAAAGAGTTATATACTGTACTTCCAAGGAGTACTATGCAAAGAGCAATAGAAATTAGTGTTTTACAGTTATTCTTAAAATTAGAAAGCGTATAAGCCACAAGAATATAGAACAGAGGAAATATAAATACTATACTTGTTTGATTATATCTTCCAATTATTATAATTCCTATATTTATTGCCACAATAGATAAAACTATAGAAGTAATCCTTTCTTTTATTCTCCGAATCTTTATTATAAATAATTTAATTAATGAAAATATTAATGCAAGAGGAAATAGTAAAAACTGAAATTTGATATTTGGCGTATAATAAGTTCCACTTACTCCATAGTACAATTTTAGATAGAATTTCTTAATTTGACCTATTTTTGAGGAGGCGTCATAAAAGACACCAAATTGTTCTCCATATTTTGAATAGTTATAAAAGAAATTTGGATCAAAATGTAGACTTAATACCACATATAAAGCAGCAAATACAGTTAAGGTTAAACCATAAATGATAAAATCTTTGATTTTTAATTTTTTAGTTATAAAAATGTTATATAGGTAGATGAAAACGAAAGGTAAAGACAAAATAAAGCTGTTGGGATGTATACCAATACTTAATCCGATAATAAGCCCTAAAACTATATTATTTTTAGTAGCAAAACTATCTAAACGCTTTAAAAAGTAAAATAATCCAAAAACTAAAATAAATAATAGAATAATTTCCTGTCTAGCAAAATGCGAAGCATATATGAATTGAACATCAAATGATAAAAGCACTGTTGCAATAAAAGATAATACTTCTGATTGAAAAATCAGTCTACATAACCTATAGAAATAAATTAATGATAAAAGACTAAATATTAAAGAAATCAATCTTACACTGAACACATTGTATCCAAATATTTTAATAAATACTATTTGGATTGTATGGAATATACATTTTATTGCATGTGGATGCCTTTCAAATAGATCAAAAAAAGTTTCTGTAACAGAATAATCTCTATTTTCCATAATATTTCTAGATAACCCACTCAACCAAGATTCATCTGAATGAATAAAGGGAAATTTAGTTAAATAAACAAGGTTTATAATGAAATATATGAATAATAA
>DAOUQG010000124.1 GCA_030625765.1 Thermohalobacteraceae bacterium
ACTGTATATGATTCACGACTGGTGAAGAAACTAAGTGACCAACACAAAATCACAGATTTTGGTTGTCTACTTATCAGGTAATTATTCAAATCCTAGTGTCGTTGCTTTCATAACTTTTGTGCCTTTAGGATAATCATTAAAAGACATGCGTGTTGGTCTTTCAAAGCTTATTTTGTCTTGTGTTTCATAACTTATAAGTCAAGAGTTATTTGGCATGTCTGTTAATTCAAACTTTATGTTGAAAATTATTTTATGCAATTAAAAAAAGGGTGATAATATGAGAAATTTATACCTAGAAGACAAAAAATATATTTTAAATACTTACAATAGATTGGATTTAATAATTGAAAGAGGAGAAGGTTCATATCTTTATGATTCAAATGGAGAAAAATATCTTGATATGTATTCGGGTATTTCTGTTAATAATTTGGGGCACGATAAAGAAATTGCTTCAAGAATTGCTATGCAAGCATCTAAATATATTCATCTTTCGAATTATTTTGTTAGTGAATCTACAATTAACCTTGCAAAACTATTGGTAGAGAATACTTTTGCATCCAAGGTATTTTTTACAAATTCAGGAGCAGAAGCAAATGAAGCTGCTATAAAGCTTTGTAGAAAGTATGGTAAAAAATTAAGCGAGGAAAAGTATCAGATATTATCAGCATATAATTCCTTTCATGGCAGAACCTGTGGAGGGCTTACACTGACAGGACAAGACAAATATCAAAATGATTTTAAACCACTTATTTCAGGTGTAGATTATTTTAGATATAATGATATTGAATCCTTGAATGAAAAAGTGAGTGATAATACCTGTGCTGTTTTTTTGGAAATAATCCAAGGTGAAGGTGGAATTGTTGAGATTTCACAGGAATTTATTGATAATTTGAATGAATTATCAAAGAGACATAATTTTCTTATAGTTATCGATGAAATTCAAACAGGTATTGGAAGAACAGGTGATGTATTTGCATATGAAAAATATGGATTCACACCACACGTTGTAACTTTAGCTAAGTCACTTGGTGGAGGCATACCCCTAGGTGCTATGCTAGTTTGCAAGGATTTGGAAGGTATTTTTGAGCCAGGAGATCATGGAACTACTTTTGGTGGTAATCCAGTGGCATGTGCAGCAGGAGAATATGTTGTTAATGAAGTTATCAATACTAATCTTTGCAATGATGTAAAAGAAAAAGGCAACTATTTACTTAGTAAGCTACAAAAAATTAAAGAAAAATACCCTAATATAATAAGAGAATTAAGAGGAAGAGGATTAATGATAGGAATTGAAGCTGGTGAATACGCAGGTATTATTAAAGAAACTGCATTAAATAAAAAGCTATTACTAAACGTAACAAATAAAACAATAATTAGACTGTTACCTCCTCTTAATATTAAAATGCATGAACTAGACGAATTTATAAGATTGTTTGAAGAAATTTTGGCTGAAATATAAAATAGAAAAAAATTTATAATTACTATTGCATTTTGAATCATAATAGTGTATACTCTTTAATAACAAATAAATATCCAACAAAAAGAATAAATATACAACATTTGAATAAATAAATCTTATGATTGGAAGAGTAGATAGAGTGATTGTTTCAGCGAGCTAGAGAATGGTGCGAGTCTAGCAGCATAGCTATATCGAAGAGAGTCCATGAAGAGGTTATTTGAAAATATTTAATATTAGTAGGATAACTCGGTGTCAGCCGTTATATGATTAGAGTGAAGATGAAATGTATAAAATTTCATTTTAACAAGAGTGGTAACGCGGATTAAACCTTCGTCTCTTATTTGGGATGAAGGTTTTTTTATATCTTTGAAGGTTAAAACCTAATACCAAAGATTTTAACTTTTCTAGAATTATATAAAAAGTCCTGTGTACCTAAAAGAATTATTGTTAAAATAAATGAATAAAATTTCATTTTAACAAGAGTGGTAACGCGGAGTAAGGCTTCGTCTCTTAATTGGAGACGAAGTTTTTTTATTTAGGCATATATATTTTAACAATATCTTGAAGTAAAGAACTTATATGAAGCAGTGATTTATTTAATAGGAGGGATTATATGATAAAAGTAGGTATAGTCGGGGGAACAGGTTACATTGGTCAAGAGTTAGTAAGGTTATTAAATAAACATGATAATGTAGAGATAAAATTTATTACATCAAGAAGCTATTTAGGTCAATGTTATGAAGATGTATATGAAAATTATAGGGATATATTAAAAATTGAATGCACTAAGCAGGATATAGAGGCTATGAGCGAGCTTGTTGATGTGGTATTCATTGCTCTTCCTCATGGGATAGCATCTAAGGAGATAAGCTCTAAGATTATCAATAAAACAAAGGTAATAGATTTAGGAGCTGATTTTAGATTAAGTAATATACAGCTCTATGAAAAATGGTATAAGACAGAGCATTATAATAAAGAACTAATAAAAAAAGCTGTTTATGGATTATGTGAGTGGAATAGGGAAAAAATAAAAGAATCACAGCTTATTGCAAATCCGGGATGCTATACAACATGCAGTATCTTAAGCTTAGCTCCATTGCTAAAGGAAGGCATTCTAGAGGAAGATAGTGTCATTATAGATGCAAAATCAGGAGTTACTGGTGCAGGAAGAAGCTTAAATCTAGGAACACACTATACAGAGTGCAATGAATCTGTAAAGGCGTATAAGTTAGCAGAACATAGACATACACCAGAAATAGAAGAGCAGCTAAGTGAAATCAGTGGCAATAAAATTGATTTAACCTTTACACCTCATTTAATACCTATGAATAGGGGAATATTGGCTACCTGCTATGGGAAATTAAAAAATAAAATGACCTATGATGAGGTTAAAGCTATTTATCAAAAATATTATGGTAAAGAATATTTTATCCGTCTGACTAAGAAAGACATTTTTCCAGAAACTAAATGGGTAAAAGGTTCAAATTACTGCGATATTGGATTTAAAATTGATGAAAGAACTGGTCGAATAATAATAATTGGTGCTATAGACAATATGATTAAAGGAGCTGCTGGGCAAGCAGTACAGAATATGAATATTTTATTCAACTTGGATGAAACTATTGGGTTGAAGGATGTATCAATATTTCCAATTTAAAATATAAGTTAGGAGTGATGTATTTGAAAAAAATAAAAGGTGGAATTACATGTCCTAAAGGATTTAAGGCAACTGGAAATCATATAGGAGTCAAGAAAAAGAGAAAGGATTTAGCTATTATTTATAGTGAAGTTCCTGCTAAGGTTTCAGGAGTATTTACTAAGAATGTTGTAAAAGCAGCGCCTGTTATTTGGTGTCAAGGAATATTAAAAAGGAAAAAAACTATTCAAGCTGTAGTCATAAATAGCGGAAATGCAAATGCTTGTACTGGTGAAGTAGGGAAGAAGCACACAGCAATAATGGCTGAAAAAACTGCGAAATGTCTGAATTTAGACTTATATGAAGTATTAGTTTCATCTACTGGAATAATAGGAGTACCTCTTCCTATTGAAAAGATAACAAATGGAATAGAAGAAAATTATAAAAATATTGGAAATAAAGTGGAAGATGGAAATTTAGCAGCAGAGGCAATAATGACTACTGATACTTTTGCAAAACAGATTGCAGTAGAGCTGACTATAGGCGGTAAAGCTGTAAAAATAGGAGGTATGGCAAAGGGGTCTGGAATGATACATCCCAATATGGGAACAATGCTAAGTTATATAACTACAGATGCTAATATATCTCAAGAATTATTAGATAAAGCGTTTAAGGAAAGTAATTTAGATTCATACAACATGATTTCTGTTGATGGAGATACAAGTACAAATGATACAGCAATTATTATGGCTAATGGATTGGCATGTAATGAAGAAATTATTGAAGAAAATGAAGATTATGAAAAATTTAAAAAAGCAGTTCATTATGTAAATCTATATTTAGCACAGCAGATTGTAAAGGATGGGGAAGGTGCTGGAAAGTTAATCAGCGTAACAGTTAGTGGAGCTAAGACTAAAGAAGATGCAAGGAAATTAAGTAAATCAGTAATCACTTCTAATCTTGTAAAAACAGCCTTCTTTGGAGAAGATGCGAACTGGGGAAGGATAGTATGTGCACTTGGGTATGCAGGAGTAGATTTTGATTTGAATAAAACCTCTATTAGCTTTAATTGCCTTGGAAATGAAATATATCTAATGCAGAATGGAATTCCTTTAGAGTTTGATGAGGAAATAGCTAAAAAGATTCTGATGGAAGTTGAGATAGCTGTAAATATTATTTTAGAGGAAGGTAAAGAACAGGCTACTGCTTGGGGATGTGATTTAAGCTATGATTATGTAAAGATAAATGCAGATTATAGAACTTAATTTTATAGAAATTATACAGAAGTGGTGCGAAGAATTTGAATAATTATATTCGCTGTTCAGGTATTTTAGTGTTTCTTTAATTGAAAACTACAGGAGGAAACACTAAAATAATTCACGACTGATGAAGAAACTAAGTGACCAACACAAAATCAAAGATTTTGGTTGCCTACTTATCATATAATTATTCAAATTCAAGTATAATGTGCTTTCATAACTTATTGTGTCTTGATTGGGCAAGGTATGTTGGTTAATTTGAAAGAAAATATGTGGTAAAAGTGGTGCTAAGGATTTGAAAAATTACACTCGCTGTTCAGATAATAATCCAAATCCTAGTGTGTTGTGGTTTCAAAAATTTTGTGTTTAAGTATACGAAAACATGTTGTTAATGTGGAGGGATTTATGTGGAGGTGCATATAAATAAGGCTAAGGTATTAATAGAGGCAATACCATATATAAAGTCTTTTTCAGGAAAAACTGTTGTTATAAAATACGGTGGCAGTGCTATGGTAGATAAAATAATGAAAGAAAATATTATTAAAGATATTTCATTACTAAAGTTAATAGGTATTAATATTATTTTAGTTCATGGTGGTGGACCAATTATTAATGAAACACTTGAAAAAATGAATAAAGAGCCAATATTTATAGATGGACTTAGGCAAACTGATGCTGAAACTATGGAAATTACTGAAATGGTTCTTGCTGGAAAAATTAATAAAGAAATAGTGAATGATATTCTAAAAAATGGATTGGATGCTGTTGGAATAAGTGGCAAAGATGGATCAACATTGCTAGCTAAAAAGAAAATGGTGAATGGAAATGATATTGGTTATGTAGGAGAAATAATAGATGTAAGGACAAATTTAATAGAATCTTTGATGGACAATGGATTTATTCCAGTAATTGCTCCGATAGGGAGAGATGAATTTGGAAATACCTATAATATAAATGCTGATTATGCAGCTGTTAAAATTGCGGGGGCTTTAAAGGCACAAAAGCTAGTCTATATAACAGATGTAAAGGGAGTATTGAGAGATATATCAGATGATAAGTCTTTAATTTCAAATATGACTATTACAGAAGCTGAGGAAAATATTTCAAATGGAGTAATCACTGGTGGTATGATTCCTAAGGTTGAAGGTTGTGTTGATGCAGTAAAAAAAGGGGTTAAAACTGTTCATATAATTGATGGAAGAGTTGAGCATAGCTTATTGTTAGAAATTTTCACTCAAAAAGGAATAGGAACAATGTTTGAATAGGAGGGTAAACATGAATGATAAATATATTAAGCAAGGTAAAGAAGTAATAATGAATACGTATAATTCTTTTCCAATTGTATTGGAAAAAGGTGAAGGCTGTTATGTTTGGGATGTTGAAGGAGAAAAATATTTAGACTTTGTATCTGGAATTGCAGTAAATTGTCTAGGCTATAATGATAAGGACTATATAAAGAACTTAACAGATCAAGCAAGAAAAATACAGCATTGTTCCAATTTGTATTGGAATTTGCCTGCTATCGAGCTTGGTAAAAAATTAGTTGAAAATAGTTGTTTTGATAAGGTGTTTTTCTGTAATAGTGGAACTGAATCTGTTGAAGCAGCACTTAAATTAAGTCGTAAATATGGAATGAAAAAACATGGAGATCATTGCTATGAAATTATAACTATGAAAAATTCTTTTCATGGAAGAACATTTGGCTCAATTACCGCTACAGGTCAACATAAGTATCAACATGGATTAGGACCACTTTTGCCAGGAGTAAAATATGTAGCTTATAATGATTTTGATGAGCTTAAAAATACAGTATCAGATAGCACTTGCGCTATTGTAATTGAACCAATTCAAGGCGAAGGTGGAATCTGTCCAGCGGACAAAGAATTTCTAAAAAAAGTTAGAATGCTATGTGATGAATTAGATATTGTGTTAGTTTTTGATGAAGTGCAAAGTGGAATTGGTAGAGTTGGAAAATTATTCGCATATCAATTATATGATATAGAGCCAGATGTTATTTGTTTAGCAAAAGGTCTTGGAGGAGGATTTCCTATTGGTGCAATGATGGCAGTTGAAGAAAAAGCGAATGCATTTGAACCAGGAGACCACGCAGCTACATTTGGTGGAAATCCACTAGCTTGTACTGCAGGTATAACAGTATTTAATAAGCTATTAGGAGCAGGTCTATTAGAGCATGTAGACAAACAAGGAGAATATTTAAAATTAAAACTAGAAGGTTTGTGTGAAAAATTTGAAAGTATTAAAGAGGTTAGAGGACATGGATTGATGCAGGGAATAGAACTAGAGGTTTCTACAAAAGAAATAGTGCAAAAATGCTTAGAAAAAGGATTGTTGGTTGTTGGAGCTGGTAAAAATGTAATTCGTTTTGTTCCACCACTTATTATTGAATATAAAGAAATAGATGAGGCTATAAATATCCTAGATGAAGTATTAATGGAGGGATAAGAATGGAGGCTAAAATACTATTAGAAGATGGAACTATTATTACTGGTAAAGCCTTTGGAGTAGAAGGAACAGTTTTTGGAGAGATTGTTTTTAATACTGGAATGACTGGATACCAGGAAATATTAACAGACCCTTCTTATAGCGGACAAATAGTTGTAATGACATACCCCTTAATAGGGAACTATGGAATAAGTGATGATGATATAGAATCTGAATCATTACAAGTGAAAGGGCTTGTAGTCAAAGAGTTTTCCAAATTTGCTTATAATAGTAAAAGTGTTAATACAATTAATGAGTATTTAATAGATAACAATATATTAGGAGTTAGCGATGTTGATACTAGAATGATCACAAAAAAAATTAGAGATAAGGGTGCTATGAATTGTGTCATAACAACTGGTGAAATAACTGAAGAATTATTAGAAAATTTGAAGAAATTTTCATTTCCTGAAGACATTGTTTCTAAAGTATCAAGAAAAGATATAAAAGTGATTAATGGTATTAACAAAAAAATTGGGCTTATTGATTTTGGAGTAAAAAGAGGAATAGTAAATCAACTTAAAGCATTAGGTTGTGAAATATACATTATGCCATGGGATATAAGTGCAGATGAGGTATTAAAGCTTGATTTTGATGCATTATTTTTATCAAACGGCCCTGGAGATCCTAAGGATTTAACTATAGTTATTGAAAATGTAAAGAAGCTAATAGGAAAACTCCCTATATATGGAATATGCCTAGGGCATCAGATACTTGCATTAGCTTTAGGAGGAGAAACCTATAAGTTAAAGTTTGGTCATAGGGGAAGCAATCATCCTGTCATTGATTTAAGAACTAATAAGGTGATTATCAGTTCTCAAAATCATGGATATGCAATGGAATATAATTATCCAGATATTATTGAGATTACTCATAAAAATGTAAATGATGAAACAATAGAAGGATTTATATGTTCAGAATACAATATTAGAGCAGTGCAGTTTCATCCAGAAGCAGGACCAGGGCCTGAAGATGCAAACTATATTTTTAAAGAGTGGATAGATATATTAGGGAAGGAGGATTTATATGCCTAGGAATGAATCCTTAAAAAAGGTTATGGTGATTGGATCGGGACCTATTGTTATTGGTCAAGCTGCTGAGTTTGATTATGCTGGAACTCAAGCGTGTAAAGCACTGAAGGAGGAAGGCTTGGAAGTTGTTTTAGTTAATAGTAATCCAGCGACTATTATGACAGATGATAATATTGCTGATTGTGTATATATACAACCGATAAGTTTAGAGGCATTAACTTACATTATAGACAAAGAAAAACCAGATGGATTACTTCCAACATTAGGTGGTCAAACAGCTCTAAATATGGCAGTAGAATTACAGGAGGCAGGTGTACTAGAAAAGTATAACGTTAAGCTTTTAGGAACATCTCTTGATGCAATAAAGAAGGCAGAGGACAGAGAAAGCTTTAGAAATTTGATGAAAGAAATAGATGAACCTATTCCAAGGAGTAAAATAGTATCTGATATAAGTGAAGGAATAAGCTTTGCTGAAAGTATAGGATATCCTGTAATAGTTCGTCCTGCATATACACTAGGAGGAACAGGAGGAGGCATTGCTGATAATAGAGATGAACTAGAAAAGTATCTCCACTCTGGACTAATGCATAGTAGAATTAATCAAGTTCTAATAGAACAAAGTGTTGCAGGATGGAAGGAAATTGAATATGAGGTAATGAGAGATGCAAATGATACATGCATAATAATATGTAATATGGAAAATGTTGATCCCGTAGGTATTCATACAGGAGATAGTATAGTTGTAGCACCTTCTCAAACATTAACTGATAAGGAATATCATATGCTAAGAACTGCTTCTATAAAAATAATTAAGGCGCTGAAGATTGAAGGAGGATGTAATGTTCAATTAGCAATTAATCCAGAAACTTCAG
>DAOUQG010000060.1 GCA_030625765.1 Thermohalobacteraceae bacterium
GGACAAGATGTCCTTGGATAATCAGAACTATTTTTCATATCTTCAACTAAAAGATTTAGATCTAACTTATTGTCATCAAGATATTGTTTTTCATTTATTCGTATAGATAATGGAACTAAATTTATCTTAAGCTTTTTTCTCAAAACCTCGTTTAGATCACAACAGCTATCAGCTATTAGTTTAATTTTCATTAATTATTCTCCTTTCAAAGTATTACTCTTTTCCTTTATAATATATTATTTATATATAGATTAACAAGAAATTTTTTGTAATTTATAATATTTTTCTCTTTTTCATTCTGTAAAAATATAGTATTATAAATATTGTAAATAACTATCAAGGGGGAAAAGTTTTATGGGAAATATAAAAATTATTTCTGATAGCACTTGTGATCTTAGTCCTGATATTTTAGAAAAACATAATATTTCAATTGTACCACTCTATGTTAGATTTGATGAAGATATATATAAAGATGGATTAGACATCACTACTGATGAATTATATAAAAAAGTTGAATCATTAAATAAGTTACCTAAAACCTCTGCGCCATCACCTGCTGATTTTTATAAAGTCTTTAAGTCTCATATAGAAGAAGGAAAAGATATAATTTACATAGGTATCTCATCAAAGTTTTCTTCAACGATTCAAAATGCTAAGCTTGCTTCACAAGAATTAGAACATGGAAATATTAAAATAATAGATTCGTTAAACCTATCAACAGGTATTGGTATTTTGACTTTAAAAGCTGCTCAGCTTGCAGATAATGGTTTAACAATAGCAGAAATATCACAGGAAATAAAAAAAATAATCCCAAAGGTTAGAACTGGTTTTATAATAGACACACTTAATTATCTTCATAAAGGTGGACGGTGCACTGCACTACAAAGTTTTGTTGGAAATATGCTTAAGATTAGACCATTAGTCAAAGTAGTGGGCGGAGGAATGATTCTAGGACAAAAAGCTAGAGGTAAAAGATTAAATGCAATCAATATCCTTTTAAAGAATGTTCTTAAAGACAAAGATATTATTGATAAAGACGTTATAATGATTACTCACTCTTTATCTGATAATGATTCAATTTTAATTAAAAAAGAACTCGAAAACACAATTGGAGCAAATAGTATTATAATTACTAATGCAGGGTGTGTTATTTCTAGTCACTGCGGACCAAATACTGTAGGTGTTATATATATTACTAAATAAAGCGGCTTTTGTCGCTTTATTTACTTATTCAGAAGCTTATCGTATAGTTCTAGTAGTTCAATCATCTTATCCTTATCCCCACCACAGTCAGGATGATATTTTTTAGCTAACTCTCTAAACCTCTTTTTAATATCAGCTTGAGAAGCATTTGAATGCAAACCTAGTAAAGATAGTAGGTCTGGGTCATAAATATTGTCAAGATTGTATCCGATAAACTCGAAAATTTCATAATACATATGATAAAAAAACTCTTTAAAAACCTCTTTTCTTGCATTATGCCCAAAAACTACTAATATGTCTAAAGGATATCTCACTTTAGAATTACACTGACTTTTTGTTGAAAAAAATTTATTCCAAACTAAGTTAATCTCTTCTGCAGGAATAAAGTTTTGTGTTCTTATAGCTATTTCAGTTCTTTTTAATTCACGTAGCTTATGCTTTAAATCTCTATTATCCAGTTTCCACACCTTCTCATTAAAGAAATATTCATATAATCACAGAATTTCAATTCTCTGCATTATATTATCCTTAACCAATTCAAGCTTTTCCTGCCTAGCTTTTTCATTTTTTTCACTAATTAATTTCAGCCTTTTCTCAAGAATCTGCTCTAAATGTTTTTTTGCTTTCTTTCTATCTTGTTTTTTTACAAACTCAGGTGAATTTAAAGCAAAATCTCTTATATATTCTCTTATTTCACTGTTTATGTATCCATGTAGCGATTTATATTTATTAGATTTCTCATCTAACGTATTATTATATATGTACTCTAAAACATTCCTATGATAATATTTTAAAATATTCATATATTTATCTGTAAAAGTATATACATTAATTCTCTGTTCATATCTTTTATTTAAAAATTTACTTGATAATATCTTTGGAATTTTCTCGTGCCTATCTGTTCTTTCAACTATAAACTGCTCATTTCTATATCTATATATCTCTAAAATTGTGACTGGAGAAATTTTCTTTCTCAATTCATTATCTATATCAAAATCTTTATCATCTACTATATAACCTTCATAATACTTGCATTTATAATAAATAAGTCCAGAAAAATATACTGTTTGCTCAATTATTTCTCCCCACATTTCTACTGCTAAATTGTCTTTTGTTTTTTTTATATTCAATCTTTTCCTCACGTCAAGACCTCCTTCCTTTTATATATTACCATAGAACATATATTCTTTTTTGTCAAGTAAACATTCATTAAATAGACTTAAGATCATGAAAAAACAGCCTTTATATATTTGGCTGTTGATTTTTCTGTATTTTATAAATACCTTTTAAACGCAAAATTATCTTCACTTGAATATCCTAATTTCATATAAAATTTATGAGATTCAACTCTTTTTCTATGTGATAAAAGCATTATATAATAGCAATTATTTTCTGATGCTATTTTTTCTATTTCTTCGAATAAAATAGTTCCATATCCTTTTCTCTGAAATTTTTCATCAATAACTACATTCTCAACAATCATAAAAGGTCTACATTCAAAAAATAAATCATAGCAGACAATAGCCATAGCAGTACCAATTAAGCGATCATCTATTTTAACTCCTAGAAGGAAATAATTTCGATTGTTCTCAATTTCATAAAAAATATCTTTGAAGATATCTATATTACTTACTTTATTTGCTAATTGATAATATAGTAAGGAAAGCTCTTCAAGCTCATCTTGCATAATTTTTTCAACTCTTACCATAAAAACCATCTCCTAAATTGTTATATACATTAGATTATGCATCAAATTTTGAAATGGTTAAATTTAAAATAATAGTCATTTTCTTTTAAAAAGCTATTCTTCTTACTGAAATATTCTTAATAAAAAAGGTAAATACTAATTATGATTTGGAGGTGATTAAATGCATAAGAAAATAGTAGTTGAAAACACTTTACAAAGTCATATAGATTTTCTAGAGAAATCAGGGTATGATGTTCATAAGTTATATAAAAATGAAAATTTATATAATATAACATCATCAAAATATGACGGAATAATCGTAAATGATTTAAATGAAATCAGTTCAGGAGAAAATATAAACTATAAGACAAATTCTCCTGTAATTGAAGCTAAGGGCAAAACTCCTGAGCAAGTATACGATATTTTGAATTCAACTCGCTAATAATTAAAGCACCCATGTACAAAAGTATCTGGGTGCCATTTTTTTTGCTGTTCATACTTTTTTCATGCTTCTTGATGCAACTACATCTACATTAAGTCCTAATGTTTTTTTTAAAATAACATCACCTATTTTTACTGGAGCATCAATTTCAATACTATTAATCAACTCCATACATTTGAAAATCTTATCTTTCGGAATAGGTTTATTTGTTCTTACAGGTAATCTATTTAAAAAACTATTATTTATTTTCACTGTAGTGGTCAAAATTCTTGTTGGATTGGTAACTTCTCTTATAGCATAGTCCTCTCCTTTTTTACATCTGTTACCCTTAATTATTATAGATGATCGATTCCTAATTATTTGTAAATTACAGCCTAATGGACAAGCTATGCAGATAATATTTTCTTCCTTCAATTTTTATCCTCCTTCCCGAACTTCAATTTTTATTGAAGAAATTTTTCTATCTTTAAAATGGAAAAGAGGGAGTTTTATTTTCTGCATTTCACCTGGACACACTCGTTTTCTAAAAACCTCTTTAAGTATCTCCGCTTCTGATATCACACTTAATCTTATATTTTCATAAACTCTGTCAACTCTCATGAATAAATCAATATACTCTTCAATATCATCAACTCCAATATAATGTGGTACCACATATCTTATTCCTTTTCCAGAAATAATTCCAATTACATTTTTAGAGTTTTTTATTTCACCTTTTACATACTTTGCAGCATTTCTTCCAGCCCTCTTACTCTCTTCACTTACATAATCTGCAAGGTCATGAACATGAACAACATTTCCACATGCGAAAATCCCATTAATAGAGGTTTCCATTATCTGATTGACAATTGGTCCACCTGTATTTGAATCAATCCTTATTTTAACGTCTTTAGATAATTCATTTTCTGGTATTAATCCTACTGATAATAATAGAGTATCACATTCATAAATTTTTTCTGATTCTTTTATTGGTTTTCTATTTTTATCTACCTTCGCAACTACAACCCCTTCTATCCTATCCTTTCCCAAGATACTTGTAACTGTATGACCTAGTAGCAATGGTATGTTAAAATCATCTAAGCATTGAACAATATTTCTGCTTAGTCCACTAGAATACTCTAAAATTTCCGCTACGCCTAAAACCTTTGCTCCTTCCAAAGTAAGTCTTCTAGCCATAATTAATCCAATATCTCCTGACCCCAAAATAAAAACCTTTTTTCCAATCAAATATCCTTCCATGTTTATAATTCTTTGAGCTGCTCCTGCTGTAAAAATTCCTGATGGTCTGGTGCCAGGAATTATAATAGCTCCTCTAGTTCTTTCTCTACATCCCATAGCTAATATTATTGATTTTGCTTTTATACACATATATCCATCTTCGCTATTAACCACTTCTACTATTTTTTTATTAGTTATTCGTAAAACCATTGTGACTAATTTACATTCAATATCGTATGTGTTTACTTGATCTATAAATCTCTCTGCATATTCAGTTCCTGTCAATTCCTCACCAAATTCGTGTACTCCAAATCCATTATGTATACACTGCTGTAATATTCCTCCTAGTTCCTTATCTCTTTCAATAATTATAATACTATCAATTCCGTTTTTCTTAGCTTCAATAGCCGCAGCTAAGCCAGCCTGACCTCCTCCAATCACTACAATATCATATTCTAGCATCGACCTTCCCCCTTGTTAGTCCTGCCAGTTAATATATATGATTTTATATTATCCTTCAAAATTTCACTCATATCTTTTCCTAGCTCTCTAGCTAAAATTTCCATAACTCTTACCTGACAAAAACCTCCTTGGCATCTTCCACTTCCCGGTCTTACTCTCTTCTTTACTCCATCTACAGTAGTAGCACCTGCTTTTCTTCTAATACAATCTACAATCTCACCTTCTGTTATTTGCTCACATCTGCATACTATTCTTCCGTACTTTGAATCAAAACGAATAATCTGTTTTTTTTCCTCACTGTTTAATTTTGAAAACCTCAATACTCTTTTTCTTATAGGATTAAATTTTTCATTTTTTTCTAGTCCTCCTGCTATTTTGTCAACAAGCTTTACCACATATTTTGCAATTGCAGGAGCAGAAGATAAGCCTGGTGATTTAATACCTGCTACATCTATAAATCCTTTTGCTTCCTTTGATTCTTCAATTATAAAATCGCCTATGTTTGTATCTGCTCTAAGACCTGCAAAGGTTGTTATTACTTTTTTAAATGGAATCTTGCTACTTGTTCTTAATGAAGCTTTTCTAACATAATCAAGTGCTTCAGCTGTAGTATGTTTTCCATCTCTATCTCCAATATCCTCTGCATTAGGTCCAATTATGACATTTCCATGTACTGTAGGGGCTACAACTACTCCTTTTCCAAACTTTGAAGGACATTGAAAAATTACAGTATTAAATAAATTTCCAGCATCTTTATCTAAAACAAAATACTGTCCTCTTCTCGGTTTTATTATAAAGCTTGGTGATGCTACCATGTTGTTTATTCTATCTGCATATAATCCTGCACAATTAATAACATATTTTGCTTTTAATTTTTGTTTATCAGCTAAAATAGTGTAATAATCTTCAGTTTTATTAATATCTATAACTTCAGTATTCAATAGCAGCTTTACTCCATTGTCTACAGCATTTTCTGCTAAACCTATAGCAAGGTTCCAAGGGTCAATGATACCACATGATAATGCATATATGCCCCCTACTATATCATCACTTATGTTTGGCTCCATATCCTTTATTTCATTTTTACCTACTATTGTCATATCTTTTACACCATTTCTTATTCCTCTTTGGTATAATGTTTTCACTTTTTCCATGTCATCTTCGTTAAAAGCTACAACTAATGAACCTGTTCTTTTAAATTCTACATCCAATTCATTGCATATCTCATCAAACATCTCATTCCCTAATACATTAAATCTAGCCATTTTTGTACCTGACTTTGCATCATAGCCTGCATGAATAATTGCTGTGTTAGCCTTAGTAGTCCCATTTGCTACATCATTCTCTTTATCAATTATAGCTATCTCAAGATTATATCTAGATAGTTCTCTAGCTATAAAAGTCCCTATAACTCCAGCTCCAATAATTACTACATCATACATTGCTATTACCTCCTATCTCTAACAAAAAAGCTACACTAAACTAGACTTCTATTTAGCCTAATCTGTGTAGTCCGATATTTCAGATACTAATAGTACAACAGAAAATATTGAGCAAAGTATTCATTATATATTATGTAAATTTTTTAGAAATGTTACAGTTTTTCATAATGTTTTTTATGTTTTTTCACACGTTCAACCACGAAAAATTATAAAACCAACGACACGCTGTTTCCAAAACCTCTCTCGCTACTTCACTTTGCGTTCCCCATATTTCTATAGCGTCATGCTCTACCCATCCAGCCTTTGGATATATTTGTTTGAATTCTTTTTGCGCTGTCCTAACTATTTCTCCTTCGTGAATTAAAGAATGAAATTTCAAAAAATATTCTTCATAGTAAATAACAATTTCACATATTGTTTTATAGAAGAGTATTATAAGGGAGGTAAGTGTTGCTATGAGAACGTTAAGGTATGGATCTAGGGGAACAGATGTAATGGAGGTTCAAGCTCTTTTAGCTAAAATAGGATATGATCCTGGTCCTATAGATGGAATATTTGGAGTAAAAACTCAGCAAGCTGTTGTTAAATTTCAACGAGATAATGGATTAACTCCGGATGGTATAATCGGTCCTAAAACATATAGTGTTTTAGAACCTCTATTATTAGGTTATGATATATATACTATACAACCAGGAGATACATTATATCAAATTGCATTAAAATACTATACAAGTATTAACAAACTTATAACAGCAAACCCAAATGTTAATCCCATGAATTTAAAAATAGGTCAGAAAATTATTGTACCTTATGGTATAGATGTAGTTGATACGAATATTGATTATACTTACGAAACAATGCAGAGAGATATCAAAGGATTGAAAGCTAGGTATCCATTTTTAGAAGTTGGATCAGCTGGGAAAAGTGTCTTAGGACGAGATTTGACATATATTAAATTAGGAAAAGGTCCAAATCAAGTGTTTTATAACGGTGCTCATCATTCTTTAGAGTGGATAACTGTGCCACTATTAATGAAATTCATTGAAAATTTCTCAAAAGCATATGCAGAAGGAACTGATATAAGAGGGTATAACATTAGAGGTATATGGGATCAGAGTACAATCTATATTGTTCCTATGGTTAATCCAGATGGAATTGATTTAGTTTTAAATGGATTAAGTCCTGATAACCCATATTATGAACAATTATTACAGTGGAATGATACTGGGCTGCCATTCTCACAGGTGTGGCAAGCAAATATAAAAGGAGTAGACCTTAATCATAACTACAATGCACTTTGGGAGGAATATAAAAAAATAGCTGAGGACTTAGGATTTGGAAAACCTGGTCCAACTAAATATCCAGGAGCTTTTGCAGAGTCTGAGCCAGAGTCAAAAGCTATAGCAGATTTTACAAGAAATCATAACTTTAGACTAGTTTTAGCTTATCATAGTCAAGGGCAAATAATATACTGGAATTTTCAAAATTTAGCTCCTCCTGAAGCTAAAAGAATTGGTGAATTATTCTCACAGGTAAGTGGTTATGAGTTAGCTGAAGAATATGGTACAGCTTCCTACTCTGGATACAAGGATTGGTTTATTCAGGACTATATAAGACCTGGATATACAATAGAAGTAGGCAAAGGAAAAAATCCTCTGCCTATAAGTCAGTTTGATACGATATATGATGACAACGAAGAACTGCTATTACTTGCTTCAATCGTCTAATGTGGTTGCTACCCTATTTGTGTTTCTTGAGTAGGGTAGTTGTTTTATTTTGTCTTCATTGTCTTAAGTCTATCTGTGTCAATACACATTTCGCTACCGTCACAAATTAAATCTACAACAAATGGTTGTTTTAGATTTGTAATTATATCTTTCAAATCATCAATCTGTTCAAGTCTATCAATTTCCATTGATTCTATTCCCATTGACTTCATCATTGCAGTGATTGAAAATCTTTTAAATCTACAAGCTCCTTTTGGGCTTCTACCATATAAAAGATTTGCTCCATGTTCTACTAAGGAAAACATAGAATTGTTTACTACAAAATACATTATAGGTAAATTATATTCTTTTGCAGTTAATACTTCCATTCCATTCATAAAGAACGCTCCATCACCAACTATAACAACATGTGGTCTATTAGGTTCAGCTAAATATGAACCCATCGCTCCTGCTACTGCAGTTCCCATCGAAGCATAGTTAAGGCTGATTTGATAATCCATTGTGTCCTTTATTGGCATATACTTGAGTGCAAAGTTCATGTTCTCTCCCATGTCTTGAACAAAGCAAGTGTTTTTGGGAACAATATCAACTATTTTTTCCATAAACAACCTCATTGATAGTCCAGTGTGATTATTTACGTACGGAGTATTTGCTACAGGTTTTATGAATTTATTGTTCTTTATATATGTTCTTTCATTAATTATTTTCACGGCTGATCTTAAATCATATAACACTGGAATATCAACATTGAAAATTTTGTTAAATTCACTTTTATCCCAATCAATATGAATTACTTTTGAACCTTTCATTAAGGTATCCTTATATACTCTCGTAGACATTTGTCCTAGTGAAGAGCCCAATACTAGTAAACATTCATAATCTGTTTTATCTATATAGTTTGCTGCTCCTTCAGTAGTACACCATCCAAAATTACCTAAATTATTTTTGAAATCAGTATTTATTATTGCTTTTGCATTTGGAGTAGTAATAATTGGCCATCCTAATTTTATACTTAATTCTTTAATATCATTAGATAAACCTCTTGAACCTCTACCTACCATAATAACTCCTGAGCTAGATTCATTTATTAAATCAACTGCTTTATTTAAACTATTATCATCAAATTGTGGAAATAATTTTTCTCTATCAATTCTATCTGGTATAGTCCCATTAAATGGTGAAAGCTGAATATCTGTAGGAATAGAAATATGTACTGGACCATGTGGAGGAGTCAGTGCGATTTCTACTGCTTTTTTTACTTCATTCATTACTTCATCTTTATCTAAAATAGTTTTACTGTATTTTGTAATAGATTTTGTTACATCTGTTGAAACAAGCTCCTGCAATGCATTTTTACCCATAACGTCTTTTTTTACATAACTACTTATTATAATAACAGGTAGTTTATTTCTATATGCATCACCGATACCATTCATACCATTATTAACTCCTACACATCCTCCTAAAAAGCATACACTTAAATCTCTTGTTTTGTCAGCATATCTTCCTGCTGAAAAAGTTGCAGCGGCTTCATTTTTTACAACTACATATTCAATATCATAATCATGAAGACCATCAGTGAAACCTGATGCTTGAGATGTTGGAACCCCAAAAGAATGTCTTACACCATTTTTATATAAAAACTCAATAACTGCATCTGCTATTCTCATTGCCAATTCCTCCCTAACTAGATGTTTTTTTAAATATTCTGACATTTTTTAAGCAATTAAAGCTTTATATTTATCAATAATTTTCTCACATTTATCTAACTGCTCTTTAGTAAGTTTGCAACAGTTATCAATATAAACGATATTTATAAATCCAACTACATCATTTTTCTTAATTATTGGAAATAAATAAATACTCTCAATATTAAATTTTTTAAGCTTAGGTGGTTTACTTTGCAATTCATTCGTATCTTCAACAACACATCTTTGTTTAGTTTGAATTAATTTTTTTAGTAGAGGTACATTTTTGACAAAAGTATGATTTTTCTTATGAAATTCAACCCACTCTTCATTAGTAAATAATTTAGAATCCCTTTTATATACTGCATTTAATTTTCCGTCTTGAAAAGTCAAATATGCAATTTCATCAATCTTGATTATTTCCCCTAGTTCATCATATAATTTTTCAAAAATATCTTTCATTATTATCTCACTCCTTGTTAATTAATTTTGTTAATATGATAATATTATATTTTATATTTTGTGTGAACATTTTCTAAATAAGTTGATAAATACAGTACGAAAGACCTATGGTTATTTTCTCCATAGGTCCTATATTAAGTTAACAAATATTGTATTTCTCTACTAAAACCCTTTCTCTCTTAACCACTTATCTGCTTCTTTTTCATCAGCAAATGCTTGAGTTTCAATAGGTCCAACAGATTGCTTCAATAATCTATTCATTTTCATTTTAACTACTGCACTACCTACAACCATAGCAACACACTTTAAACCATTTTTTGAAGACCATTTTAAATAACTATTTAATAACTCCTCATCTACACTTGATGCCATACTGAACTCATCCATAACTGCTTTTTTTGCCCAACTTTTTCCATTCAATGGCTTAATAATCTTTTTATAATCATCCCAAAATTGATTAAAGATCTCTTCAGTTTGCTTGCCATTAACATTTTCTACCACAACATTGTTTGATTCTTTTAACTCTAAAGAATACGCATTTTCTGGATGCTTAATTAACATTTAAATACCCCCTATCAAATTTTTATGAATGTATTTTTTTACTCTATACTCTTTTATATCATAAATTGTATTATTTTTCAATAAAATTGAACAATAATTTACTTTTTTCATCATTTTATTGTATTATTTTCAAAAATCGTATTTCCTTTTATTTTTGCTCTTTCTAATCATTATGAGTTGTAATTTTTTTTAAATACTTCAGCTAAAATCATTAGACACTCACTTCTATAAGTGGGTGTTACAACTTTCCCGACTTAGGTGAGAGTAGAATCTCCTACCTAATCTTCGATGTTTAGCTTTAGCTATAAGTAGATTACCAAAATCTTTGATTTTGAGTAAGTCACTTAGTTTCTTCATCAACCGAGTTCACTCTATATTTTCTGAAAAAAAAATACCTACGAGATTATTTCTCGTAGGTATTTTACATATTATAGTTTACTCTATAATCCTCTCATCTTACTTAACAACATCTTCTGCTCTACATGAGCAACTAACCTTCTTGTATAAGCTACAGTATCAGGATTTACACTCATGCTATCTATTCCTTCTTGAACTAAAAACTCTGCAAATTCTGGGTATAGCGATGGACCTTGCCCACATATTGAAACTGTCTTTCCATATTTATGAGCAGCTTTTATTAACATACTTATAGCTCTTTTTACTGCAATATTTCTTTCATCAAAGTAGCCCATGCTATTTAGTATTCCTGAATCTCTATCTGAGCCTAATATTAGCTGTGTCAAATCATTACTTCCTATACTAAACCCATCTACAAGCTGTGCAAATTCTTCTGCTGCAAATATTACTGACGGTACCTCTGACATAATCCATATTTTAAAGCTGTTATCTTGTACTAGTCCCTCTGATGCCATAATCTCTTTTACTTTTTCAAGCTCCCAAGTAGTTCTAACAATAAGAATAGAATATTTATACTATATTGTAAATAATTTTGGGATATATAATTTAATTTAGTAAAAAAGACCTATAAGTAATTTACCCATAGGTCCTACAAAAGTTAACATATATTGCAAATTATCTTAAAAACCTTTTTCTTTTAACCACTCATCTGCTTCAGCTTCATCAGCAAATGCTACAGTTTCAACACCACTATCAGATTGTTTTAACAGTCTATTCATTTTCATTTTTACTACTGCACTACCCACAACCATAGCAACACACTGCATACCATTTTCTAATGCCCATTTAACATGATTATTAACCAATTCATCACTTACATTTGATCCCATACCAAAATCATGTAATATAGCCTTCTTAGCCCACTTCTTACCATTAAACTCCTTGATTACCTTTTTGTAATCATCACAATATTGTTTATACACTTCTTCTGTTTGCTTGCCATTAACATTTTCTTCAACGATATTTCTTGTTTTTTTTGATTCTAATGTGTACATACCTTCAGCATGCTTAATTAACATTTAAATACCCCCTATCAAATTTTTATGAATGTATTTTTTTACTCTATGCTCTTTTATATCATAAATTGTATTATTTTTCAATAAATTTCTACAATAATTTACATTTTTCATCATTTTAATATATTGTTTTCAAAATATAGAAATATCGTATTTTTTCGTATCTTTGCTATTTCCAATCATTATGAGTTGTAATTTTTTTAAATACTTCAGCTAAAATCATTAGACACTCACTTCTATAAGTGGGTATTACAACTTTCCCGACTTAGGTGAGAGTAGAATCTCCTACCTAATCTTCGATGTTTAGCTTTAGCTATAAGTAGATTACCAAAATCTTTGATTTTGAGTAAGTCACTTAGTTTCTTCATCAACCG
>DAOUQG010000074.1 GCA_030625765.1 Thermohalobacteraceae bacterium
AATACTAACTATAAATCCTATAACTATCCTTTCAATAGTAATCTTTTCAGTAAATATAATCCAAAGCATCATTAAGAAGAATAAATTTATATATTTTTTCATAATCCCTCCAAATATTTAAATTGATTTCATATTCTATTATTGCAATAATCATGCCAGAATAATACGTTTTCCAAAATATCTTTCAACGTGTTGATTTTACTTAGCTTCTTGAATTTCAAACCAATAAAAAAATAGAATTAACTTTTAAAAGTCAATTCTATTTTAGAAAAAATGTATTGTTTTGGAACATTATTGAGAATAAGCTCTCTTGCGAATGTGTCATTTTGACACATGTGTTTCATTTTGATTCAAATGTCACTTTATCCGATAGCTTACAATTCTGATACTCCCATTTCTTTAAGTGTGAGTAAAGATAAGTATAAGTAGAGAACCCAAATTTTAATTTGGTGTGAATCACTTAGTATCTTTATCAGATTACACAAATCTAAGATTTTAAGTAGGAAACCCAAATCTTGATTTGGTGTTTATCACTTAGTTTCTTCATCAGTAGTAAGTCACTTAGTTTCATCATCAATTTCATAGCTACTGGATTGGTTCAAGTTAAGTAGATTGCCAAAATCTATGATTTTGTGCAAGTCACTTACACAGATGTGCAATTTCAGATGGGGTGAAAACTCCATCTGAAATAAGTTTCACTTTATGAACTATTTATATAAAACATCATAATCTATAGAAGCTTCCTCTAATCTTTTAGAAAACCACTCTTTTGCATCATCTAATGCTTTATTGTACACCATACCTCCTATATTTTGAAGAAAAAATTCTAAAACTTCTTCTGCAGCAATAATGCCTATCTCTTCATCCCTCTCTTCATAGAAAAAATTTTGTATTTCACTTATTATTTTATTCCTCTCTTCTTTTTGTAAGTTAAAAATCATTTTTTTCTCCTCTCATCATTAGTTTTCTTATTATTAATACTATATTGTATGCTTTTTTCAAGTAACCTAATAGCTTAATATTTCCTCTAACGTGTCTACTTTCTTTTTTCATTAGCTTTATTACTAATAAAACTATCCCATTCTTTATTACAATATCCTTTGTTAATTGTTATTTTATCTAACTTTTTACTTAAAAGATAAATAAATGGAATAATACATAGTGCTATTAGTTCAGGTACAAATGCTTTTTTTATTAACTCAGATTTGGGAATCTCATTCTCTAAAAATTCTCTTTCATCTATAGATAATACGTCTTGTTTTGCTTTGATTGTATCTAGCTTTTCTAGATATAATATAGCTCCATTTGCATTAACAAATGCTATAGTTATTAACATTAAAATTATAATCATAGCAAGCACAAATAAAATTTTATTCTGAATTTTAATAGACATTAAATTTGTGAATAAAAGCTTAAAAAGGCAAACTATCAAGACTACTAGAAATATGTAATTAAAAATTACAAGACTTAAAAACATAAATATCCCCCCTAAATAATGTTAATTATTGCGATATCTAAATTATACCATTTATAATTCTACCCTTCAATATTAAGCAAATTTACTATATTATTTAAGTACTCAAAAAGCACTGAAATAACAGTGCTTTAGTATTAACTACCTATTCCAAAAGCCTTATACAGCTTTTGGACTGCTCTTTTTTCTATTCTCGAAACGTATGACCTTGATATACCTAAAAGCTTTGCAATCTCTCTCTGAGTTTTGCACCCTTCGCTAGTTAATCCATATCTGAGCATTATTATGATTTTTTCTCTATCTTTTAATACCTTACTCATCTTCATATATAATTTCTTTACTTGAATCTTCAAATCAACTTCTTCTACTACAGCATCTGCTTCAGTTCCCAATATATCTATAAGACTAATTTCATTACCTTCTTTATCAACTCCAATTGGGTCTTGCAACGAAACCTCTGCTCTTGTCTTCTTATTTGAACGAATTGTCATTAAAATTTCATTATCTATACATCTAGCTGCATACGTTGCTAATCTAGTACCTTTATTTCTGTCAAAGGTAGCTATGGCTTTAATAAGTCCTATTGTACCAATTGAAATTAGGTCATCCTGATCTCTTCCAATATTTTGATACTTTTTTACTATATGAGCCACTAATCTTAGATTTCTCTCTATAAGAATATTTTTTGCTTCTTCATCTCCTAATTCGTACAATCTTAAATATTTTACTTCATCCTCAGAAGACAATGGTGTAGGAAAGGAGTTATTATTCGAGATGTATCCTATACAAAAATAAAACGGTTTTATAATAAAACCTAATGAGATTAATAGACTAGTCAACATAAGAAAATACACCTCCATTTTATCATGGTTATTACTAAATTATATGAATAATAAAACGAAAGTGTGCAAGTACTACTATTTATTATTTAATTATATTATTTTCCTAAAGCATCAATCTTCTCTGCTATTTTTTCAAAAATGGGTGCAGCAGACTTTCCACCCGATCCTCCTTCTTCAACAAAAACAGTAATTACATATCTAGGATTTTTGATAGGAAAATATCCAGAAAACCATCCATGAACAATTTCATTGTTTACACCAGCCTGAGCAGATCCAGTCTTACCCCCAGCTCCACCAATGTTATCCAATTTAATATCTCTAGCTGTCCCAATAGTTATGACCTTCTCCATAAAATTTCGTAGGACTGAACAACTCGATTGTGAGACAACCCTTGTATTCTCATCCTTTTTCCAAGGCTTTACCATAACACCTTCTTCAGTAACTATTCCTTTGATAATTGATAAATCTTTTTTAACTCCATTATTTGCTAATATCATCATCATATTAGAAACCTGTAATGGAGTTACCTCAATTTTTCCCTGTCCTATAGAAATGTTTCCTATTGCTGCACCTAAAAGTTCATCTCCGTCTGGTAGTGTACCTGCTTTTTGTTCTAAAGGTCCAAAATTAATTTTACTTCCAAAACCAAGCTTTTTTGCTGCCTCTATAATTTTCGCTCCACCTAGTCTCTTTCCTAATTGAATGAACACAGAATTACATGACTTTGCAAAACCCTCTTCTAAGTTAATTTCTCCATGACCTTCCTTATTATGGCACTCAAATGTTTTGCCATAGACTTCTTCATATCCTTTACAAAAAAAGACTTCATCTATATCAACCAGATTATTTTCTAGTGCTGCTAATAAAACAACTATTTTAAAAATTGAGCCTGGTGGGTAAGAAACATTTATAGCTTTGTTATAAAGGTTCATATCATCACTATTTGTATATTCACTTATATTATTGGGGTTAAAGTTTGGTCTACTTGCCATTGCTACAATATCACCATTTTGAACATCTGTAACTACTACAGCACCATTTCTATTATTTTCATCAATTATTTCTTCAACTGCCTTCTGTATATGATAGTCAATAGTAAGCTGAACACTGTTTGTTTTTATCTTGTTGTTCGAATAAACTTGAGTTACTCCTATTCCTGGTATTACTCTTTCTTTTCCATCTACTGTAAGCGATACAAGTCCATTTACCTCATCCATCATCAAAACATTATCGTAACCAAATTCTATTCCACTTACTCCCCTATGATTACTTTTCTGAACATACCCAATAACATGAGAAAGAATATTTTTTTCATCATATCTTAATATCTTATCAGTTATGAAAACTCCATCCAATTCACCTTCCAGTTCTGAATATTCTTCTATTAACGGAATCTCAATAATTGTCTTAGTTGAATTAAAATGCTTAATTAAATCTTCAACAGGTAATTTGGAATTAACTCTTAAATAATCTTGTAGTTTAGAATTGTTCTTTACAGCATCTTTATATATGTACATAGTATGCTGTTTTATTCTATTTGCTAATGGGATAAGATTTCTATCATATATCATGCCTCTAGGTAAGGATATCCTAACTTCCTTTTGTCTTTGATTTATAGCTGCTTTTGAGTATTCTTCTCTTTTTATAAAATCAATCCAGAATAGTCTTACTGTTAATAAGCTAAAACATAGTAATATGATAAATGCTGAAATATATATTCTCTTATTAAAATCACTTTTATTAGAATTCTGCATAAAAAACCTCCTATTAAAATTGTCGATAATTAGATTATTGACAATTTCGATAGGAGGTATAATACTATAATTATTCTTTTCTCTTTTTCCTAATCATATACCATTTTTCAACTGGCTTATCAATCTTGATTTTTACTTTTTGTTTTGGATGAGGAGCAACATCTATTTCTTTATCCTTTGAATCCCACATCTTTTCAATCGTAGCAGTAAAATACTCCGTATTTGGACCAAAAATTTCAATCTCATCCCCTATGAAAAATCTATTCCTTTGTTCCACAGTTGCAATACTTGTTTGCATGTCATAATCCAAAACTAAAGCAATAAAGTCATAATTTCTTATATACGAGCTACTAGTATATAACTGTTCTTTTCCTCCTGGTTTTCCAAAATAAAAACCAGTAGTAAAGTCCCTATGACTAGCTTTTCTTATTTCATCTAGCCAGTTTTCGTCATAACTATAATTTTCAGGATCATTCAAATAACTATCCAATGCCATCCTATACGATCTAATAACTGTAGCCACATAATATGGACTTTTCATTCTTCCTTCTATTTTTAAACTAGTAATTCCTGCATCAATAATCTTAGGAAGATGTTCAATCATACACAAATCCTTTGAATTAAAAATATATGTTCCTCTCTCATCCTCATATACTGGATAATATTCCCCAGGACGCTCCTCTTCCACTAGATTATATTTCCATCTACAGGATTGAGCGCATTCTCCCCTGTTAGCGTCTCTTGTTGTCATGTAATTACTTAACAGACATCTTCCAGAGTACGAAATACACATAGCACCATGTACAAAGGCTTCAACATCTAAATCACTTGGTTTTTTAGAATTGATCTCTTTTATTTCATCTATTGAAAGCTCTCTAGCTACGATAACTCTTTTTATACCTTGCTTATACCAAAAGTTTGCTGATGCATAATTAGTTGTATTTGCCTGAGTACTCAAATGTATCTCCATATTTGGAGCATTTTCCTTAACAATAGTCAAAACACCAGGATCAGAAATAATCACTGCATCTACGCCTATGCTATCTAGTTTTTTTACATAATCAGGTAAGTTTATCAAATCCTCATTGTGAGGAATAATATTCAAGGTAACATATACCTTTGCATTTCTATTATGAGCGAACTCTAAACCTTTTTGTAAGTCCTCAATTGTAAAATTCTTAGCAGCTGCACGTAATCCAAATTCCTGACCACCTAAATATACAGCATTAGCACCATATGTAATTGCCATTTTTAACTTTTCCAAATCTCCCGCAGGAGCTAAAAGTTCAATATTTTTCATCATCTCAACAATCATTCCTTTCGTATCTTAAAGTTGTAACTGTACTCGCTAAAATTAAAATTACTATCCGTTTTTTTCGTTTCAGATTAACTAACATGCCTTGACCGATCAAGACACAAAAGTTATGAAAGCACATCTCGCTTGGATTGGAATAATTACCTGAGTCGTGAATCGTATACAGTACTTCTTACCATAATATTTAATCAAAGAAGTGCTGTATACCTGAACAGCGAAGGTAATTATTTCAATCCTTAGTACCACTATACCAAGGCATTTACTCCTCATTCAAATAAGTCAACGCTACTCCATCTCCAATAGGAATAATACTAGAATCAAATTGTGAACTATTGCAAATATAGTCAAGATATTCTCTCATTCTTCTTACTATAGTCTTTTTTCTTCTAACGACCAGTTCATCATTTGCAATCATTCCTTTATAAAGCACATTATCCGATACAATCAACCCGCCTGCGTTTAGATTTTTAATACAGTATGGGAAAAAATCCATGTACTTGCTTTTAGCAGCATCTAAAAAAATCATATCAAAGTTATCATTTACTTGAGGTAATATCTCCTGTGCCTCTCCTCTTAAAATATGTATTCTACCTTCATAACCACTTTTATGAACATTTTCCTTAGCAATTTCGATCATATCATCTCTTCGTTCTATAGTAGTAATTACCCCTTCTTTTCCCATAGAATCTAACATTACAATAGATGAATAGCCTATTGCTGTACCAATTTCCAATATTTTTTTAGGCTTTTTGATTTTAATTAAAACCTTTATAAGTTGTGCTACCTCTGGATGAACAATTGGAACATGATTATCTTTAGCATATTTTTCAATACTCTTTAAAAAATTAGTGCTCTCAGGAATTACTTGTCTAATATACTTTTCAATATACTCTTCGTTTATATTATTCAAATCAATCTCTCCTTCTTACTTACACATGCCATTTTAACATGAATAATACGTGGTTTAACTACCACGTATTATTTTTCCCAGTTAAGCGATTATTGATACTAATTTCTATTTTTCGCGTTCATATGCTCTTCGTAGGTTATACTAAAGGTATGGCTTCCATCGCCATTTGCTACAAAGAAAAAATAATCTACATCAGCTGGATTAACTGCTGCTTCTATAGATTTACGTCCAGGCGAAGCAATTGGTCCTGGCGGTAATCCATTATAAATGTAGGTATTATATTGTGAATCAATTTCTAAATCCTTGAAAGTCAATCTCTCTTTTCTCTCCCCTAATAAATATTGTACAGTTGCACAAGACTGTAAAAGCATGTTTTTTTCTATCCTATTATGAAAAACTGCAGATATAAGTGGTCTTTCATCATCTATCATACCTTCTCTTTCAATAATTGAGGCTAATGTTATCACTTCATTTAAGCTCATACCTAATTTATCTGCCTTTTCAATAATAGAAGGAGTATAGATTTCTTCAAATCTCTCTAGCATTTTTTCAATTATTTCCTCTTCTGTTGAACCTACGAAAATTTCATAGGTATCAGGATATAGGTAACCTTCTAAGTTTAAATCAGAAGTTAATTCACTTAAAAAAGGAAATTTATCAGTAAAATTTAATGGATTAGAAACTAATTCATCAAATCTATCTTTATCTACAAGCCCTTGATTGCTTAGTCTTTCAGCTATTTCTTTTAGTTCAAATCCTTCTGGTATAGTAAACTTAACAGTATCTTTTGGAATACTGCCTTCTTGTAACGCTTGAAGTATCTCTTCAGGAGTCATTCCATTATTTAAAACATAATTTCCAGCCTTTAGGTTACTATCCATTCCTAAAATTTTTGCATTAATTCTAAACAAGAGTTCATTCTTTATTAATTTGTTTTCTTCTAAAATATTAGCTATCTTAATAATCGAGCTTCCCATAGGAATTTCGATATTAATCTCCTTAACATTTGTTTTAGCTAAAGGTTCCATCTGATCTTCATAATAATTTTTAACAAAAAAAACACCCATTATAATTAGAATCATAATTAAAGAGAAAAAACTTAATAAAATTATTCGAATTTTCGATCCTTTTTTTTTCATATCTTTATCTCTCTTATTTAGGGATTCAATCACACAAGTTCCCCCTTTTTTTATTTAGCTGAATGTAAAATATGTTAGAACTTCACATGCTCTATCAAGATAAGTACTAAGAAACCTAAAATAATCATAACTACTTCTGAGCTAATTATCATTATATTTTATTATACAATTTTATATTTTTTTTTACAAGTTATATAAACCCTAAGCTGTAAAATATAGTTATTAAATTGAAAACTGTACTATTAAAAGTACAGTTTTCAATAAATTATATTTTTATTTGGTATTTCTAGACTTAAACCTATTTCAAATTACTCTCAATAGATTCTCCAATTATTTTATAAATATCATTCATTACCTGACTAAATCGCATTTCCGCTGAAAAATATTCTCTTATAACAGGATCAGCCATTACTATTCCTTCTAATTTCTTTATTTCTTCTTCCTTTGCTGAATCAACTTCTTGACCTGACATTCTTTGCATCTGAACTTCCATTGCTTTCTTTCTAAAATCCTCTATCATTTCTTTAGTTTTTGGATTAGAAGCTATCTTTTTTTGTTTTCCTGCAAACTCGTTATACTCATTTGAGTTTTTAATCGCTTTAGCTAAGTTGTGAGCAGCATCATAGATATTCATTAATAATCCCTCCCATTATTATAAATATGTATTATATATACATAAAATTATCAAAAGTAGTTAAAAAGGTAAATTAATAATTAGTGGAACAATAATTGGAACTGCTATTGATAATATCACTCCTGTAACAAAAGAAATTACAGCGGTTTTTGCATTAGTTGATTTTGATATTATTGGTAATGATGTATCCATAGCAGTAGCCCCAGCTGGTCCAATGCTTTCAACATCTCCAATATATTTTGCAATTATAGGAATTGATATTAAAGCTATTACCTCTCTAATAACATTGGAAATAAATGCTAGAGCACTAATTTCTGTCGAATAGCTTGAAAGAAGCATAGCTGATAGTGAATACCACCCAAATCCAGCTCCTATAGCACCTGATTCATTAAATGGAAGATTCACGAATAAACCACCAACCCAGCTTCCTATAATACTTCCAATTATTATCATAATAGGTATTAATAAAATTTTCAATCCCATTTTTTTTATTTTAATCAAAACTGTCTTATTCCTTCCAATATCGATACCTACAAAGAATAATAGAATGCATAAGCCTATATCAATTATAATATCTGTATAATCAAATATATATTCAGGTAGTAAAAAATATCCTACTAAAATTCCAGCTGTTACAGATAAAATTATTTTAAAACTCATATAAATCCACCTTCCATCAGTGACAATTTAAATATATTTACTAACAAGTTTTATTAAAAGTACACTAAATACTATTGAAAATACTGATAATACTAAAGCTTGTACCCCTAGTTTTAAAAATGATGAAATAACTTTATCATCTAATCCAATTCTTATTCCCATTATAAAAAGTAAAAACAGTAAGCTTCCACTTTGAATATGATCTAATTTGGATATAATTTTCTTATTAGCCAGTTCTTTAAACCCAATAAATCCTCCAACTAATAAGATTGCTAAATATAATAATAGCCTAACTGCCATTAATAAGCCCCTTCCATGATTTCTTGATGTAATTATTCACACATGAAATAATTATACTTATTTATTTAAAATTTGTCTATTAAAAAAGAAAAAGTCGCAGCATTTCTACGACTTAAACTTCCATGATTATAGGTAATATCATCGGATTCCTTTTAATTTTTTCATATAAGTAATTTCTTAAAGCATATTTTATATTTGATTTTAATGTAGTCCAATCAGTAATATTATTTTTCTCACATTCTATTAATACTTCTCTTACAACACTTCTTGATTCTTCCATCAAATCTTCAGATTCTCTAACGTAAACAAACCCTCTCGAAATAATATCTGGTCCTGCAAGTACTTGACCGTTTTCCTTGTTAATAGTAACAACAACTACTATTAAACCATCCTCTGAAAGATGCTTCCTATCTCTTAGAACAATATTTCCTACATCCCCTACTCCTAAACCATCAACTAAAATATTTCCAGCTTGAACACTTTTACCAAAACCTGCACCATCTTTTGTGAATTCAATTACTGATCCTTTATCTGCTATGAATATATTCTCCTTTGGCATACCTAAATTTTGGGCTAATTCGGAGTGCTGTTTTAAGTGTCTAAATTCACCATGCACTGGTATAAAATATTTTGGCTTAACAAGACAATGCATAAGCTTTAATTCTTCTTGACAAGCATGCCCAGATACATGCACATCTGCTAAAGCCTCATATATTACATTGGCACCTTTTTTAAATAATTGATTAATCACCTTTGATACCATTTTTTCATTACCCGGTATTGGAGTAGCCGATATAAATACTAAATCTCCTGGTTTTAACTCCATTTTTCTGTGGTCAGAAGATGCTAATCTAGAAAGAGCTGACATAGGCTCACCTTGACTTCCAGTTGTAATAACGACTATTTGATTATCTGGGTATTTGTCAATAGCTTTTATATCAATAAGTGTACCATCTGGAATATCAAGATACCCTAACTCTTTACTTACATTAACTACATTAACCATACTTCTCCCAGATACAGCAACCTTTCTACCAAACATAACAGCTGCATTTATAATTTGCTGCACTCTATGAATGTTTGATGCAAATGTTGCAACTATTATCCTCTGCTTTGCAGACATAAATATATCATTAAATGTTTGACCAACTGTACTTTCAGACATTGTATATCCAGGTCTTTCAACATTTGTACTGTCTGCTAACATAACAAGAACACCATTTTTGCCCAATTCAGAGAATTTATGAAAATCCATAACATCATCTTTAATAGGAGTATAGTCAATTTTAAAATCTCCTGTATGTAAAATTGTTCCCAAAGGAGTATGAATAGCAATAGCTACTGAATCTGCAATACTATGACTTGTTCTTATAAATTCTAGCTTGAATTTACCTATCTTTATGCTCTGTCCGGCCTTTACAACATTTAGATTAATATCTTTTAAATCATGTTCCTTAAGCTTGTTTTCAACAAGCCCTAATGTAAGCTTAGTTCCATAAACGGGTGCATTTATCTTTCTTAATACGTACGGTAATGCTCCTATATGGTCTTCATGACCATGTGTAAGAACTATCGATTTCACTTTATCTCTGTTCTTTAATAAATATGTTATGTCAGGTATAACGACGTCAATCCCTAACATTTCATCCTCAGGAAATATCAATCCACAATCAATAACTATAATGTCATCCATATATTCAATGACTGTAATATTCTTTCCAATTTCATTCACTCCTCCTAGAGGAATTATTTTTAATTTTTCTACTGCTTTTGACACCTTATCACGCTCCCTATAAAAAATATACCGTTTATTTAACTAAAAATATTATATCCCATTAAAAAAACTCGTCCGAATATAATATTAATATCACACTTGTTCAATAAAAATCTTACAATATTATTACATCTTCATATAAACACAATATTTATAAAATTATTATTCAAAAATGTATTTCAAATTCTGCATATAAATTAATCCATATTAGTATGTTATCCATTAATTATATAAAAAAATCATCTAATAGCTCATAAAATACATTAAAATATGATTCAGAAAAAAATAAATCCTAAAATAGGATTTATTATCGACAGTTCTCACAATAACCAAAAAATTTCACATTATGGTCTACTATCTTAAATTTCCCTTCTTTTTCAATTTCCTCTTCAAGATTCTCTAATAGA
>DAOUQG010000053.1 GCA_030625765.1 Thermohalobacteraceae bacterium
TACAAATTGCTCAAGAAGCTAAAATGCTTCCTATAGTTGATATAGCTAAAAAAATAGGAATAAATGAAGACGAGCTAGAGTTATACGGACAATATAAAGCTAAAGTGTCATTGGATATTTGGGATAGGGTAAAGGATAATGAAGATGGCAAGCTAATACTTGTAACAGCAATAAATCCAACTCCAGCAGGAGAAGGAAAAACAACTATAAATGTTGGACTTAGTATGGCATTAAACAAAATTGGTAAAACGACTATGACTACATTAAGGGAACCTTCATTAGGTCCAAGTTTTGGGATAAAAGGTGGAGCAGCAGGTGGTGGATATTCTCAAGTAATCCCTATGGAAGATATTAATCTACATTTTACTGGAGATATTCATGCTATTACAACAGCTCACAATCTTTTAGCAGCTCTTTTAGATAATCATATACATCAAGGTAATAAACTTAATATTGACCCTAGAAGAATTGTATGGAAAAGAGTACTTGATATGAATGATAGAGCTTTAAGAAATATTGTTGTAGGACTTGGTAGAAGAGTAGACGGGGTACCAAGACAAGATGGTTTTGATATAACTGTAGCTTCAGAAATAATGGCAATATTATGCTTAGCTAGTGACTTGAAGGATCTTAAAGAGAGATTAGGCAAAATGATAGTAGCTTATACATATGATGGAGAGCCTGTAACTACTAATGATTTAGAAGCTACAGGAGCTCTTACAATATTAATGAAGGATGCTATTAAACCTAATCTAGTTCAGACCTTAGAGCAAACACCTGCTATATTACATGGAGGTCCTTTTGCTAATATTGCTCATGGGACTAATAGTATAGTTGCAACCAAAATAGGATTAAAGCTTGCTGACTATGTAGTTACAGAGGCAGGATTTGGTGCAGACCTTGGTGCAGAAAAATTCTTTAATATAGTTAGTAGATTCGCGAATTTTAAACCAGCTGCTACTGTTATTGTTGCAACTGTTAGAGCACTTAAGATGCATGGTGGAGTTTCCAAGAAAGAGTTAGAAATAGAAAATATCGAAGCCTTAGAAAAGGGATTTGAAAACTTAGGAAAGCACATAGAAAACATACAAAAATTTGGTGTACCGGCTATTGTTGCAATAAATGAATTTCCAACAGATACTAAGGATGAATTAAAGCTTATAGAAAATAAATGTAAAGCAATAGGAGCAGAGGTTGTATTATCAGAGGTTTGGGCAAAAGGTGGAGAAGGTGGAGTTGAATTAGCTAAGAAGGTAGTAGAAACTGTTGATAATAATGAATCAAAATATGCACCTTTATATGATGCTGATGCTTCAATTCAAGAGAAAGTAGAAACGATTGTTAGAGAGGTATATGGTGGAAGTGGTGTAGAAATTAGCAAGAAAGCTATGAAAGAAATTAAGAAGCTTGAAGAATTAGGGCTTGATAAAATGCCTATATGTATGGCAAAAACGCAATATTCACTTTCTGATGATCCAAGTCTTCTTGGAAGACCATCTGATTTTATAGTTACAATTAGAGATTTTAAAATTTCTGCAGGTGCTGGATTCATAGTGGCATTAACTGGAGACATAATGACTATGCCAGGACTTCCTAAAGTACCAGCAGCAAATAGAATGGATATAGATGAGAATGGAATAATAGAAGGACTATTCTAGCTTATCAAGCATCTAGAAGAAAAATACATTTGATATGTGAGGCTGTTGTCTATCTGATAACAGCCTGATATTTTATGATGAACTTATACGTATCTTATAAAAGCTAAGAAAGAAACCTAAAAAGAAATAGAATTTTTCAAAATTTCAAATATCTAATATAGCGGAGTAGTAAATAATATTTGATATTAATCGAAAATATATTATTAAGATTATTGGTTAGCTAACTTTAAATGTTGATTTTTTATATATATTAAGAAAAGTTTAGTTAAAAGGTTATACTTTTTTATGTATTAAAAGTATTCAAATTTCAAATATAGAATAAATCATGTAGAGTTTTAAAACTGCAGATAAAGATGCGAAATTTTAAATAAATGAAATAAATATTGCAAAATTTATAATAATGTAATAGTCTATACTTGGATGTATTAACGAAATTATTATATTTTTTAGACTTATTAACTAATTTGGTAATGTATCAAAAAAGATTTGGTCTATATAAAAGTGAGGAGGCTATGAAATGTTTGACAAAGAAAAGCTAGACCAGATGCAAAATTCTAGAAAAAATTGGGAAGAAAACACTTTAGGTAAAGCTCTATCTAAATTCCCAGAAAGACAAGAAGAATTTCAAACTGGTTCTGGAGATGAAATTCAAAGATTGTATTCACCAGAGGATATTAAAGACATTGATTACAATCAGGATATAGGATATCCTGGACAATATCCATTTACTCGTGGTGCGCAGCCTACAATGTATAGAGGTAGATTATGGACTATGAGAATGTATGCAGGATTTGCAACAGCAGAAGAGTCTAACAAAAGATATAAGTATCTAATTGAACAAGGATCAAAGGGCTTGTCTGTTGCTTTTGATTTACCTACTCAAATTGGATATGATTCAGACCACTCGTTATCTGCAGGAGAGGTTGGAAAAGTTGGTGTAGCAATTGATTCATTAGCTGATATGGAGATTTTATTTGACGGCATTCCACTTGACAAAGTAAGCACATCCATGACAATAAATGCACCTGCTTCCGTTTTACTAGCTATGTATATAGCTGTTGCAGAAAAACAGGGTGTTTCCTCAGATAAATTAAGAGGAACAATTCAAAACGATATATTAAAGGAGTATATTGCTAGAGGTACATATATATTCCCTACTGAACCATCGATGAGACTTATTACTGATATATTCGAATATTGTTCAAAAGATGTTCCTCTATGGAATACAATAAGTATATCAGGTTACCATATTAGAGAAGCTGGCTCAACTGCAGCTCAAGAAGTAGGATTTACTCTTGCTGATGGTATTGCTTATGTTGAAGCAGCCATTAAAGCAGGTTTGGATGTAGATTCTTTTGCACCAAGACTTTCATTTTTCTTTAACGCTCATAATGATTTACTTGAAGAGGTATCTAAGTACAGAGCTGCAAGAAGACTTTGGGCTAAAATAATGAAGGAAAGATTTGGAGCCAAGAAAGAAGCATCAATGAGACTTAAGTTCCATACTCAAACTGGTGGTTCAACACTTACTGCTCAACAGCCAGATAATAACATAGTTCGTGTTGCAATTCAGACATTAGCAGCAGTACTTGGAGGAACTCAATCACTTCATACTAATTCTAAGGATGAGGCTTTAGCATTACCTACAGAGGACTCAGTAAGAATTGCATTAAGAACTCAGCAAATTGTTGCTTATGAAAGTGGAGTTACTAATACAGTAGATCCATTAGCTGGTTCATATTATATCGAAGCGAAAACTAAACAAATAGAAGAAGAGGCAATGAAGTATATTGAAAAAATTGATGAAGTAGGTGGAGCTCCAAGAGCAATAGATGTTGGATATATACAACAAGAGATTATGGATGCTGCATATAATTACCAAAGAGAAGTTGAAAGCAATCAGAGAATAGTTGTTGGTATGAATAAGTTTAAAACTGAGGAAGAGCCTCCAGCTGACTTACTTAAGGTTGACCCTGCAGTTGAAGAACTACAGAAGAATAAGCTTATTGAATTGAGAGCTAAAAGAGATAATGAAGCTGTGTCGCAAAAGCTAGAAGCTCTTAGAAAAGCTTGTGAAGGTGACGAAAATGTAATGCCATATATTTTAGATGCTGTAAGAGCATATGGTACTCTTGGAGAAATCTGTGGAGTTATGAGAGAAGTGTTTGGAGAATATCAACAATCAGTTAGAATATAGATGATTAATCTGAAAATTATTTAGAACAAAGGGAGGAAAGTTAAGTGGATAGACCTATTAGAGTTTTGGTTGCTAAGCCAGGGTTAGATGGTCATGATAGAGGAGCAAAGGTTATAGCTAGAGCTTTAAGAGATGCAGGAATGGAAGTTATATATACAGGATTAAGACAAACTCCTGAACAGATTGTTTCAGCAGCTATACAAGAGGATGTTGATGTTGTAGCTATGAGCATATTATCAGGAGCACACAATCACTTGTTCCCTAAGGTTGTAGAGTTAATGAAGGAAGAAGGAGCAGACGATGTTTTAATTATTGGTGGAGGAGTTATTCCAGATGATGATATACCTGGATTAAAGGAAGCAGGGGTTGCAGAGCTATTTACTCCAGGAACACCTACTACTGATGTAATAGATTTTATTAAAACTAATCTTAAGAGATAGTAATATTAATTCTTAGGTGGTGCTTGTTTTGAAACTAGCAGAAAGATTATTAGATGGAGATAGACGGGCTTGTGCACGTCTTATATCCATGGTTGAAAATAATGATAAAGAAGCAATAGAAATAATTAAAGAACTATATAAACATACTGGAAATGCACATGTAATCGGAATTACTGGTCCTCCTGGCGGTGGCAAAAGCACATTAACTGATAAGCTTGCAAAGGCTTTAAGAAAAGAAAATAAGAAGGTTGGAATAATTGCAGTAGATCCGACCAGTCCTTTTACAGGAGGTTCAATATTAGGAGATAGAGTGAGAATGAGTGATTTAGCTCTAGACTCAGGAGTATTTATAAGAAGTATGGGTACTAGGGGGCATTTAGGAGGCTTATCTAAGGCAACACAAGGAGCTGTAAAGGTACTAGATATTTTTGGCTGTGACTATATTTTCATTGAAACAGTAGGTGTAGGTCAGTCAGAGGTTGATATTGTAAAGACCGCTGATACTGTTGTATTGATAATGGTACCAGGATTAGGAGATGACATTCAAGCAATAAAAGCAGGTACAATGGAGATAGGTGATATATTCGCAGTAAACAAAAGTGATTTATTCGGAGCACCAAAAACGGCTACAGAAATAAAAATGATGTTAGATATGAATCCAAATATGGAAAGAAAACCACCTGTACTACAAGTTATTGCAACTAAAAATGAAGGAATGGATAATCTTGTAGATGAAATAAAGAAGCATATGAGTTATATGCAGGAAGCAAATAAATTGCAAAAGAGAAGAGAAAGCAATGCAAAAACAGAAATCATAAAATTAGCAGAAGAAGAAATAATAAGTTTGATTTTAAGAAAGAATGAAACAATGGGTCTTTTAGATGATATTGCTAAAGGCGTAGCTATGAGAGAAATTGATCCATATTCTGCTAGAGATAAGATATTAGACTCAATTAAAGATATAACTATTTGATTTAGTTTTAATAATAGATAGTAGTAATTATTATTAGTAGAGGAGGTATAATAATAATGATAAAAAAGGTTGACCATATAGGTATTGCTGTTAAAGATTTAGAAGAAACTCTAAAATTTTATCAAGAAATACTTGGAATGGATTTACAAGGAACAGAGGTTGTTGAAGAGCAAAAGGTTAGGGTAGCATTTTTACCTATAGGAGATGCAGAGGTTGAATTATTAGAATCAACAGACCCTGAAGGACCTATAGCAAAATATATAGAAAGAAAAGGACAAGGAATTCAGCATTTAGCTTTTAGAGTAGATGATATTGAAAAAGCAATTGAAGAAATGAAGGAAAAAGGAATAAGAATGATAGATGAAAAACCAAGATACGGTGCAGGGGGAGCTAAAATAGCTTTCGCACATCCCAAAAGTACTCATGGGGTTTTAATTGAGCTTTGTCAAAGAGATTAAAGCCAATAGGCATATGTCAATAAAGATGTTATTATTAGAAAGATATCTCATTGCTTAATAGTTTTGAAGGAGGGGAATTATGACAAACGAAAAAGTAGAACAACTACGTGTCCTTAAAGAAGAAATTAAAATGGGTGGCGGTCAAAAAAGAATTGACAAACAGCACGCTCAAGGGAAAAAAACAGCTAGAGAAAGAATAAATGATTTATTAGATGAAGGTAGCTTTGTTGAATTAGATGCTTTTGTAGAGCATAGATGTATGAATTTTGGTATGGAAAAGAAGAAAGCGCCAGGTGAAGGTGTAGTAACAGGATATGGTACAGTTGATGGAAGATTAGTATATGTATTTGCTCAGGATTTTACCGTAATAGGTGGTTCTTTAGGAGAAATGCATGCTGCTAAAATATGTAAAGTACAAGAAATGGCTATGAAGGTAGGAGCTCCTATAGTAGGTATTAATGATTCAGGAGGAGCTAGAATTCAAGAAGGCGTAGATGCATTATATGGATATGGTAATATTTTTTACAATAATACAATTGCTTCAGGCGTAGTTCCACAAATATCAGTAATAATGGGACCATGTGCTGGTGGAGCAGTATACTCACCTGCATTAACAGACTTTATATTTACAGTAGACCAAACTAGTAATATGTTTATAACTGGACCAGCAGTTGTAAAAACAGTTACTGGAGAGGACGTAACTAAAGAAGAATTAGGCGGAGCTATGACTCATAATAAAGTTAGCGGAGTTGCTCACTTTATTAGTAACAATGAAGATGAGTGTATAGAAAGTATTAGGAGCCTATTAAGCTTCTTGCCATCAAACAACCTTGAGGATGCTCCTATGTTTGAAACTAACGATGATATTAATAGATTTAGTGAAAAGCTTAATGATATTATTCCAAGTAATGCGAGTAGACCTTATGATGTCAAGCAAATAATCACAGAATTAGCAGATGGTGGACAATTTTATGAAGTTCAACCATATTATGCACTGAATATTACAACTGGTTTTATTAGAATAAATGGAAAATCAATTGGTGTAATTGCAAATCAACCTAAAGTTCTAGCTGGTTGTATTGATATAAACACATCTGATAAAGCAGCAAGATTTATTAGAACATGTGATTCTTTCAACATACCATTATTAACTCTTGTTGATACTCCAGGCTTCCTACCAGGAGTAGGTCAAGAACACGGTGGAATAATAAGACATGGTGCTAAGATGTTATATGCTTACTCAGAGGCTACAGTTCCAAAGGTAACTGTAATACTTAGAAAGGCATATGGGGGAGCTTATATAGCAATGTGTAGTAAGCATCTTAAAGCTGATATGGTATTTGCATGGCCATCTGCAGAAATCGCAGTAATGGGGCCAGAAGGAGCAGCAAATATAATCTTTAAGAAGGATATAGAAGGCTCAGATGATCCATTAAATACTAGAGCAGAAAAAATTGCAGAATATAGAGATACAGTAGCAAATCCATATATAGCTGCATCTAGAGGGTATGTTGATGATGTAATAGAGCCTATGACTACAAGACAAAGATTAGCAAGTGCATTTGATATGTTATCAACTAAACGTGAAACAAGACCATCTAAAAAGCATGGAAATATGCCATTATAATAAAAGGAAATCACAGAAGAGGTGATATTGTTGATACAAAATGTTATGGAAGTTTCTTTAGGTGAAGCAGTTGTAGTAACAATATTTAGTATGGCTGTTGTTTTTGTAGCACTATTGATTATTAGTTATCTATTAAAGGGATTTAAAGTTTTATTCTATAAAAAGAAAACACAAAAAATAAAAACAAATGTAGCTAAAACTGTTAAAGAAAAGGTTGCTGTTACTAATGAAGAAATTATTATTAGTAATGATGATGAAGAAGAGTTAATAGCTGTTATTACAGCTGCTTTAGCTGCAAGCTTATCAAAATCAATTTCTGAAATTAGAATAAGAAATATAAAAAGAGTGAATCAAGGCTCATCTATGTGGACTCGAGCTGGAAGATTTGAACAAATGAAATAATTATTCCAAATGAGGGAGGCAGAATGATGAAAAAATATAGAATTACTGTTAACGGAAAAGCTTATGAAGTAGAAGTGGAAGATTTAGGAGGTTCATCAGTTGTAAGTGCACCAGTTCAGAAGACCGTACAAACAGCTCCAGTGCAACCAAAACCAGTTACAAAGCCTGTGCAGAATACTCCAAAACCAGAACCTAAAAAGACTGAAGCACCAAAAGCTGTACCACAGGGAGCTGAAACAGTTGAGGCACCAATGCCAGGAACTATACTAGATATTAGAGTTAATGAAGGAGATACTGTAGAAGCAGGTCAAGTGTTATTAATACTTGAAGCAATGAAGATGGAAAATGAAATAGTAGCTCCTAGAGCAGGTAAAATAGCAGCAATAAATACTTCTAATGGAGCATCTGTAAACGCTGGAGATCCACTAATATCACTTGAATAGATAAACTAACTTGAAAGAGAGGTAAGTTTAAATGTTAGAAATACTTCAAGAGTTTTGGACAAGCACAGGTTTTCCTTCGCTAATTAACTTAGATAGTGTACGAGGTTTTTTTCAAAGTCCAATTATAATGATAATTATTGCGTTTGTTCTTTTGTATCTAGCAATAAAAAAGGGTTATGAGCCATATCTTTTGATTCCAATTGCTTTCGGAATGCTACTTGTGAACATGCCAGGTGCGGATCTTATGGAAGACAAGGGTTTATTAAAATATATTTATTTAGGAACAAAATATGGTGTATATCCACCACTTATATTCTTATGTGTTGGGGCAGGAACTGATTTTGGACCTTTGATTGCAAATCCTAAAAGTATACTTTTAGGAGCAGCTGCACAGTTCGGTATATTCTTTACTTTTATTGGAGCGATATTGATTTCCAAGCTAGGAGTCCACTTTGATATAGAAGCAATACAGTTTACTGGTCTTGAGGCTGCTTCAACAGCAATTATCGGTGGAGCGGATGGACCAACTGCTATATATTTAACAACAAGATTAGCTCCTAAGTTATTAGGAGCAATAGCAGTAGCTGCATATTCATATATGGCTTTAGTTCCTATTATTCAGCCACCAATTATGAAATTATTAACAACAAAAGAAGAAAGAATGGTAAAAATGGAACAATTAAGACCAGTATCAAAAAAAGAGAAGATTCTATTCCCTATAGTTGTTGCTGTGTTTACAATACTATTATTACCAGATTCAGCTCCACTTATCGGAATGCTTATGTTTGGTAATCTGATAAGAGAATCGGGAGTAGTACCTAAATTAACAGAAGTTACCCAAAATTCATTAATGTATATAATTACAATCCTTTTAGGAATCACAGTTGGAGCAAAGGCAAGTGCTCAGGAATTCTTACAATTAAGAACTATTGTTATTATACTATTAGGTCTAGTTGCATTCTCTGTTGGAACTGCAACAGGGGTATTATTTGGTAAGCTGATGTATAAATTAAGTGGAGGAAAGATTAACCCACTTATTGGAGCGGCAGGAGTATCAGCAGTACCTATGGCTGCTAGGGTTGTACAGAAGGAAGGACAAAAAGCAAATCCATCTAATTTCCTTTTAATGCATGCGATGGGACCAAATGTTGCTGGAGTTATAGGGTCAGCAGTAGCTGCAGGAATACTATTGCTATTTTTCGGTAGCTAAAAACTCATTGATATTAGGGTTATAGGATATATTTAGGTATTATTAAGGGTAGATGATTATTCATCTACCCTTAAAACATATTAGCATTGTTATATATAAAAATTATACTTATTATAATAATTGTATTATGTGAAAATTAAAATACAAATACATATGAAGATTTTTATGAAAATTTATAAAGGTACGAGAAAGCTTCAAAAATTACTTAACAAACTAGAAGAGAAAATAAGATTTAATTTACATCTTGTATACAATAGTATAAAATTTTTATAGAATTCATCTAAAAGTAAAGATAGTATTGAAATTGTACACAAAAGTAAATACTTATAGTGTGTACGTTTAGGAGGTTATAAACATGAAAGAAAAAATACTAGAGCTGCTGAAGTTAAATGAAGATAATTTTGTATCTGGACAGAAAATAAGTACAAATCTTAACGTTAGTCGTACAGCAATTTGGAAATCTATCAATCAGTTAAAGGAAGAAGGCTACAAAATTGAGTCTGTATCTAGAAGAGGATATAGAATTATATCCTCACCTGATGTATTGACATATCAAGAAATAAAAAGTTATTTACATACTAGATTTATTGGCAATAACATTTTACATTTTGACACAATTGATTCTACAAATACTAAAGCAAAAGAACTCGCAGCACTTGATCAGGAAGAAGGTATTGTTGTAATAGCTGAAGAACAGACAAGAGGGAGAGGAAGATTAGGAAGAAATTGGATCTCTCCAAAAGGAAAGGGAGTATGGATGTCTATAATTCTTAGACCAGATATAGATCCAAAAGATGCATCTAAAATTACTCAAATAGGTGCAGCAGCAGTTTATAAATCTATTAAAGAATTAGGAATAAATACTTACATTAAATGGCCAAATGACATTGTTTTAAATGGAAAAAAAGTATGTGGAATATTAACTGAAATGAGTGGAGAGTTGAATAGAGTAAATTATGTGGTGATAGGCATTGGAATCAATGCAAATATAAGTAAAGAGGAATTTTCTGAAGATATCATGGAAACAGCTACTTCGCTTAAACAAGAAAAAGAGAATTATATAGACAGAAAACTGCTTGTAGGTAAAATATTAAATAATTTTGAATCATTATACTTAGAATTAATCGAAGAAAATACAATTAAACAAGCGATTAAGATTTGCAAGGAAGCTTCCATATTGATTGGAAAAGAAATTAGGATTTTATCTAGAAATAGTGAAGAAAAAGGAAGAGTCTTAGACATTACAGATGAAGGAGAATTATTAGTAGAGAATGAAAATGGTACAATTAAAAAGATAATTTCTGGAGAAATTTCAGTAAGGGGTATTGATGGATATGTATAACTATAATATTGCATATTGCATATTGAAGATATACTTGTTAAAATTATTATGTTATCTAGCTACAAAAACTATAAACGCAAAAAACTATATGTTTTAATTTTTGAATAATGAGTTGTTAATTATTAAATAGTCTTATGAATGTTAATAAATATTTGAAAAGTGGGTGACTAAATTGATTTTAGTTTTTGATGTGGGAAATACTAATACTGTTTTAGGTGTATATAAAGGTAAAGAACTCGTAAATTTTTGGAGAATTTCAACAGATCGAAATAAAACATCAGACGAATATGGTATTCTAATTAATGGATTATTTGAATATAACAATTTAAAGTTTTCTGATATTGAAGCAGTAATTATTTCATCAGTTGTACCAACTTTGATGTATTCATTACAAGCAATGAGTATAAAATATTGTAATAAAGAACCTTTGGTAGTGGGACCAGGAATCAAAACTGGGATGAATATTAGGATAAGCAATCCTAAGGAGGTAGGGGCAGATAGAATCGTAAATGCTATTTCAGCCTTCGAAAAATATGGAGGGCCACTTATTATTGTAGATTTCGGGACAGCTACAACATTTTGTGCTATATCTGAAATAGGGGATTATTTAGGGGGTGTTATTACTCCGGGCGTAAAAATTTCTAGTGAAGCTTTATCGATGAGAACAGCTAAATTACCAAAGATTGAGTTAGTAAAACCTGAGAATGTGATAGGTAAGAGTACTGTAGCTAGTATACAGTCTGGATTAATATATGGGTATGCTGGAATGGTAGATTACATAGTAGATCGAATGAAAGGCGAAATGAATTGGGAAACAAAAGAGGTTGTTGCTACTGGTGGATTAGCTAGTCTTATTGCAAGGGAGTCTAAAAGCATAACACAGATCGATAAGTTGTTGACTCTTGAAGGGTTAAGAATAATATATGAAAGAAACAAGTAGCAAATAACGCTGCTTGTTTTTATCTGATAGAGTTGAAACTTGGCTTGAATTTGCTGAACATCAATCATTTGAAAGGAAGTAAAATATGAAAATAGGAAATATTGAATTGGCTAACAATGTTATCTTAGCACCTATGGCAGGGATTACAGATGTTATATTTAGGAGTATCTGCAAGGAGATGGGTGCTGGGCTTGTATATTCTGAAATGGTAAGTAGTAGAGGACTCTATTATAAAGATAAAAAGACTGAAAACTTAATGAAAATAGATCAAAGAGAACGTCCTACTACTTTACAGATATTTGGTTCTGAACCTGAAATAATGGCTAAAATAGTTTATGACAAGCTTAACAAACGTGAAGATGTTGATATAATTGATATAAATATGGGGTGTCCTACTCCTAAAATAGTTAGGAATGGCGATGGGTGTGCACTTATGAAGAATCCAAAGTTAATTGAACAAATAATTAAGTCTATAGTTAATGTATCAGAAAAGCCAATAACAATTAAAATAAGAATGGGATGGGATGAGGATAGCATTAATGCTGTTACAGTTGCTAAAATAGCAGAACAATCTGGTGCAAGTGCTGTAGCAGTTCACGGTAGAACAAGAGAACAATTTTATACTGGAAAAGCTAATTGGGATATTATTAAAAATGTCAAAGAGAGTGTATCAATACCTGTAATCGGGAATGGAGATGTATTTACACCAGAAGATGGTAAGAGAATGGTAGAGTATACAAACTGTGATGGCATAATGATAGGGAGAGGATGTAGAGGAAATCCTTGGATATTTAAGAGAACAGTAGCTTTGATTACAAAAGAAGAAAATCTTCCGCTACCAACTAGTGAAGAAAGGATATTAATGTCAATAAATCACCTAGATATGTTGTCAAAAGTTAAAAGAGAAATTATTGCGGTAAAAGAAATGAGAAAGCATATAGCATGGTACATTAAAGGAATAAAATTTTCTGCTGAAATTAGAAATAAAATAAACTTAATTTCAGAGAAAGCTGAATTGAAGAAGTTACTATATGAATATTTGGAGAATATTAAAAACTTTGAAAATTAGGTGCACATTATGTGCACTATTTATTTTGTCAAGATTTATTTTTAATTTAAGTATCATACTGAGAATATTTAATTCATATAATACATCACACATACAATTGAAAAGGAGGTTAGGGTCTCATTGAGTCAATATATATATATTCTAAATCATCAAATGTATAAAAGGTATTTTGATAATGGTTTCTATAGACTTATACCAAAAAAACTAATACTGAAGTTTGAGAAGGGAATAAAGTCAAGGATATTGTGTAAGTATTTTAGAGAACAAGAAAAAGAGAAAAGTGTTATAGGATATGGTACAGGGTTATTTTTAACACCTCAAAGTAATAATAAATTAAAATACATCGATAGAATTATAAAATGTATTGAAGAAATTGATATTAGAGATACTGAAAAAATATTGTTAGATGATATTATTTTATTAAATAAAGAAGATATAGAAAAAATTGAGAGCAATTGTAATATGAAAGTAATTACAGGAAGAAAAGTATTATTAGAATTAACAAATTATGTTATTAAGAAAATATGTCATTTCTGTGACAGAGATATAAGGGATATAGAAGTATTAATTATTAGTGATGATACTTTTGATACAAAGAAAATTGCATTAGAAATAGCAAAAGAAATAAAGTATCTAACGGTAGAAGGTGAAAATGAAATATTTAATAAAAAGCTGTATGATGAAATATTAATGGGTACAGGTCTATCAATCTATGTCACACACAATTCAAATAAAAGAATAGGAAATTATAATTTTATTATTAATTTTTCAGAAAACTCAAAGATCGATATAAATAAGATAAAAAAAAGAGCAGTGGTTTTTGATTTCGGAATAGGTAGAATACTTAGTACAAAAATAAGAGCAAAAAGAAAAGACATAATGACTATAAGCGATTTTATATTTAAAAGGTCAGAGAAATTTCTTTGTGAACCAATAGAATTTAATTTTAGTAATGAAGTTGCTTCATTTATTTATGAAGCAATTACAGATGATATTAGAATAAAAGATTTAAAGAAAATAAAAATAAGTGACAGAACATATACTATACATCAAGCTTGTGATATATTTTTAAAATCTAATCACAGCATATCAAACTTTTGTGTAAAATAATAGAAATT
>DAOUQG010000058.1 GCA_030625765.1 Thermohalobacteraceae bacterium
ATATTAGTTACAAATAGTATTTTCATTTAAGGAAATTATTCATATCCGAGGGAGGGTGAACATAATGAATATCGAAATGCCATATGAAGTAGAACAAATTATTAATATTTTTTATAAAAATGGATATGAAGCATATGTAGTTGGTGGGTGTGTTAGAGATAGCTTACTAAATAAAGAACCTAATGACTGGGACATATGTACTGATTGCTTACCTGAAAGTATAATAGATATATTTAATAACCTAGGTTTTAAAACTGTCCCTACTGGGATAAAGCATGGCACTATAACATTAGTAATTAACAACAATAATTATGAGATTACAACATATAGAACAGAAGGGCTATATGAAGATAATAGAAGACCTAGTAATGTAGTATTTGAAAAGAATGTTATAGATGATTTAAGTAGAAGAGATTTTACAATAAACTCTATGGCATATAATTATAATAATGGATTGATAGATCCATTCAATGGGAAGACCGATTTAAAAAAGAGAATAATAAGAGCAGTAGGAAACCCAAATGTTAGATTTAGAGAAGATGCTTTGAGAATAATAAGAGGTGTAAGATTTGCATCACAGCTAGAATTTAAAATAGAAGAAGAAACAATAACAGGTATAAAAGAAAATAGACAGTTATTAAAGAATATTAGCAAAGAAAGAATACGAGAAGAAATTAATAAGATTTTATTATCATCAAAGCCATCCATAGGTTTCACTTTATTTAAAAATATGAATCTACTTGATTATATTATTCTTGAATTAAAAGCATGTATTGATTTCAACCAACATAACCCACATCATGATAAGGATGTATTTGAACATACTCTGAAAGTAATAGATAACACTAATTCTGAATTAATCGTTAGACTGGCAGCATTATTACATGATATTGCGAAACCAAGCTGTTTTACTATAGATGAGGAAGGTGTAGGTCATTTTTATAATCATCACTCTGAAAGCTCAAATTTAGCAGTAAAAATTTTAAAGAGCTTAAAATATGATAATTGTACAGTTAAGAATGTTGAGATATTAGTAAAAGAACATATGACAAAATATAACAATCCTAGTGATAAGGCTGTAAAAAGACTTATAAATAGGGTAGGCGTGGATAATATAAACAGATTATTTGATCTTCTAAAAGCTGATATTATTGCATCAAAGCCTCCTCATGATTTAAGTCAAGTAAATGATCTTGAAAAAAAATGTTTAGAAATAATTAATGAAGAACAACCATTGACAGTGAAGGATTTGAAAATTAATGGATACGATTTGATTGCTTTAGGTATTAATCCTGGGAAATCAATTGGAGAAATTCTTGGATACTTATTGGATATAGTGTTAGAAAAGCCTGAAATAAATGAAAAGAAACTGCTATTATCTATAGTAAAAGAAAAGTATATTTTATGATGTTTATCATATATAATCTTATCATAATTGACAATGTATCATAAAAAATATATTTGTTAAAACAATTCAAATTCTCATGTTCTTTACAATATGGTATAATATATAAAAGTTAAAAATATTATTTTGAAAGGCGATATTTATTATGATACGAAACAATAAAGGGGCAAGTTTAGCTATTGTATTAATGGTTGGAACTGTACTGATAATTTTTTCAGTGGTTCTAGGAAGTTTTGCTGTAAATGAAGCTAAACAAACCTCTTTAGAGGAAAAGGAAACCCAAGCATACTATATTGCTAGAGCAGGTGCAGAGGCTGCTTCAAGTTGGATAATTAATAATCTAGACGATTTTTCAAGTTATGATAGCCCTATTATTTCACGGAATAATGATTTTAGTATTGGAAAATTTGATTTAGAGATTATTGATGAATCAACTAGAATAATAATAAATTCAACAGGGAAAATAGAAAACGGAGAAGACTCTTTTGGTGTAACAAGATATATTGATGAAGTAGTTACCATTATGTTGATGAAAAAAGACATAGGACAAGGAGGGTCTCAAGACATATTATCAAGCATTGATATGGCTATGTTTAGTGATACTAGAATCGTAATAAAAAACAATTGTAAAATAACTGGAGATATAGGTTCGAATTCTACAGAAGAAGATTCTTTAGATATAGATAAAAATAACAATGAAATTTATGGAACTGTTTATATTGGACTTGGAGGGGACCCAGATAAAGTTTTAAAAAAAGATAGAGCTGATGTAAATGTCCAGACACTTGACGAAGTAAGAGACTACCCATCTATAGAGTTTCCAGATATATTTGATGATATATCTTACATTTCTAAAGGTGATCTTAAGCTTGAAAAAGGAGAAACTAAAACAATTGATGGGAGCAGTAATTATGAATATTCTGAAATTGAAGTTGTTAAATCAATATTATTTATTGATATGACACAAGGTGATGGAATAATACAAGCTAAATCACTAAAAATTGATGATAATAGTCAAATTATACTAATAGGTACTGGCAGTCTAAAGTTATATTTAAATGATTCATTTGATGTAATAAAAGAAAGTAAGATAACAACAAATTCAACTGATCAATTGGAGGTATATGTAAAAAAAGGAGATTCAAAAATTGAGAACCAATCTATAGTAAACTGTTCAATTTATACTTATGATGGTGACGTAACTATAAAAAACAGCTCTATTACTGGCTCTATTATTGGAGGAGATTCAATAATAATTAATCAGGATAACAATATACATAATGAACATATAGTAAAATCTTTAATATATGCTCCTGATGCTGTTATTGAACTAAAGTCAAATACTATTTTAGAAGGTTCAATTATTGGTAATGATTTAACAATCCATAGTAAAAGCGATATTACTTACAATCCTGTTTATTTTCCTTCTGAAATAGTAGGAATATCAGAGAAAGACGAAGATTCTTCTCCAGAGTTTATAAAAATATGGAAGTAAAATTATATCTTATATAAAAGATAAAAGGATGATATCCATGAAAATTTTTTCAAACACTAAAGGTGTTACATTAGTTGAAACAATAACTTCTTTTGCAATTATAAGTATTTTACTTGTCATGCTCTTAACATATTCATCAAATAGCTTTAAACAGATTTTCTTTTCAGGAAGCAGAACAGAAAAGCTTTATAACGCTAAAAATATTATGGAAAATGAAATTTCTAATTTAGATAGTAGTATTGAGAGTGAAGGATTAACTGTCCAACATAGCACAAATCAAGCTTTAGCTTTTAGAATTGATGGAGAAACAGATGACATAGTAATCCAAGGAACTATTATAACTGTGAAGTATGAAGATAACATTAACAAAGACATCTATACGTTTATACCAGATATTATAGAATAAATCCATGAGGGGGAGGAGTACTATTAGAATTAATAAAACAATTCATAATAATGAAGGTTTTACACTAGTTGAACTATTAGTTTCTCTTTTACTTATTGGTGTCTTATTGGGGTTGATATTTTTTATTTATTTTTATGGGACAAATACATTTAATAAAGGCTCCAAGCAAACCTTCGTTCAACAGGATACAAGAATAATTTCAGAAATAATAACTAAGGAAATAAGAAATTCAAAAGCTATAAGTAATAACTTGAGCAATGTATTATCTGCCGATGATAATTATTATTTTGAGCTTTTATTTGATGCAAATCAGCTTGTTAAAAAGAAATACAATAAAGTTGGTGATGTTTTAGAAACAACTAGATTTGCTGATACCTTGAGTGATTTATCATTCGAAATTAGTTCAAATAATAATGATATAATAATTGTCAAAATCATGACACTAGATGATAATCAGCAATTTTCAACTAGCCAAGAAATTTTAATAAATAACACTGACAGTATAAAAGCTTTTGAGGGCTTAGCAAATAATATTTTTTATACTAAATATGATTAAAGATTAAAAAAATACTAATAATTTTTCAAAGCAGGAAATAATATTAATTTGAATTAGAAATTATTTACATCTCTTTATGTATATATATTCTAGCTTAACAATATATTTGTACAAGTTATATAAGTATACATATATTTGTATAATGAAAAAAGGATTATAAGATAGAAGATAGAATATGTATCATATCAGTAAATGACAAAAACGATTTTTTGAATAGTAGGTGAACGTATGAGTGCTAAAAAAATGAGACTAGGAGACCTATTGGTAGATGCAGGCAAGCTTACTCATGATCAGCTGATGGATGCCTTAAAAAGACAGAAAAAATCTGGTAAAAAAACTGGTGAACTATTAGTTCATGATGGGTATGTAACAGAAAGAGATATAATAGAAGCCTTAGATATGCAATTAGGAATACCTCATATTGATTTGAATAATCATAATATAGATGGTCAAATTGTAAGATTAGTTCCAGAAAATCTTGCAAAAAAACATGTTTTAATTCCATATAGCAAAAAGAATAATAAATTATTGATAGCTATGGCTGATCCACTTAATATATTAGCTATTGATGATGTAAAAATGGCAACAGGTCTTGAGGTAGAACCAGCTATATCTACTAAGAGACAAATAATTAACTTTATTGAAGTATATTATGGCAATCATAATGAATCTAATGTTATTGAAGAATTCAATCTACAAGAAGACACTAGTGACATAGAAACTTTAGATGAAGATATCATAAAAGAAATTAATAATGCACCTATTGTTAGACTAGTAAATTCAATTATCAAACAAGCAGTCAAGTCTAGAGCAAGTGATATCCATATTGAGCCATTTGAAAAGCAAATAAGAGTAAGAGTTAGAGTAGATGGAGAGCTACAGGAGATAATGACTCCACCTAAAACTGCACATTCAGCTATAGTAACCAGAATAAAAATAATGGGTAATATGAATATAGCAGAAAAAAGAGTTCCTCAGGATGGACGAATAGAATTTAAAATAGAAGATAAAGAAATTGATCTTCGTATTTCTGTGTTACCTACAGTTTTTGGTGAGAAGGTTGTAATAAGATTACTTGATAGAACGAACTTTCTAATGTCAAAGCAACAGCTAGGGTTTACAGATGTTAATTTAACTAGATATGATAACTTAATAAAAAATCCGTATGGGATTTTACTTGTAACCGGTCCAACCGGTAGTGGTAAAACTACTACATTATATACAGCATTGAGAGAAATAAATACTATTAATAAGAATATTATTACTGTTGAAGACCCTGTAGAATATAGACTACACGGTATAAACCAGGTTCAAGTTAATTATAAAGCAGGTCTAACCTTTGCAAATGGATTGAGGTCAATATTAAGACAGGATCCAGACATTATCATGATAGGAGAAATAAGAGATGCTGAAACAGCAGCTATTGCAGTTAGAGCAGCTATAACTGGACACTTAGTTATAAGTACTATGCATACCAATAATGCACCTGCGACTGTTTCCAGAATTGTAGATATGGGTATCGAACCTTATTTGATTTCTGCATCTTTATCTGGAGTAATAGCACAGAGATTAGTTAGAAAAATATGTGACAAATGTAAAACTTCTTATGTCCCAAGTCAATACGAAATGGAGATATTAGACATTACAGATAATGTTCCAATTTTTAAAGGACAAGGATGTAGTGAATGCTATGATACAGGTTATAAAGGAAGAACGGCGATACATGAAATAATGAATATATCAAATGAAATGAAATCTTTAATTGATAGAAAAGCAGGCGTGAGTATAATGAGAGAAACTGCTATTAAAGAGGGCATGATAACTCTTAGAGAAAATTGCAGACAGTTAGTTCTAGATGGGATTACTACTGTAGACGAATTGATAAGAGTAACTTATAATATGGAGTAGGTGAAAATATGAATATTATTGAACTTTTAAAAGAATCTATAGAATTAGGTGCTTCAGATTTACATATAACAGTAGGGTATCCACCAGTCATTAGATTAAATGGTGTTATGAAAAAAATAAGTGATTACCTATTGACCCCTAAGGATAATTTAGAATTAGTAAAACAAATATTAAGTGATGAAAAAATAAGTGTGCTAGAGGATAATGGAGAGATTGATACTTCATATTCTTATCCAGATTTAGGCAGATTTAGAGTAAACGCATTTAAGCAACGAGGAAATTATGGTATGGCAATAAGATCTGTAGGTCACAATATACCTTCTTTGGACAAACTAGGATTGCCGAAAGTGATAAGAAATTTGACACAAAGGAAGAGAGGACTGGTTTTAGTAACTGGTCCAACAGGAAGTGGAAAATCTACTACCTTAGCATCTATGATAGATATTATTAATAGTGAAAGAAGTGGACATATTTTAACACTAGAGGATCCTATAGAATATCTTCATTCACATAAGAAAAGTATAGTTAATCAAAGAGAAATAGGAAATGATTCAAAGTCTTTTGCTGCAGCTTTAAGAGCATCACTGAGACAAGATCCAGATGTAATTCTAGTTGGAGAGATGAGAGATCTGGATACAATATCAATTGCTCTGACTGCTGCAGAAACTGGACATTTAGTTTTATCAACTCTTCATACAATTGGAGCAGCTAAGACTGTAGATAGAGTTATAGATGTTTTTCCACCACATCAACAGCAGCAAATAAGAGTAGTTTTATCCTCTGTTTTAGAGGGTGTTATATCACAGCAATTACTTCCTACAGCAGATGGACAAGGCAGGGTAGCAGCTGTCGAAACAATGGTTGTAACAAGTGCTATAAGAAATCTTATAAGGGAAGGAAAAACTCATCAGATTCAAACTGCTATTCAGACTGGAAGCAAATATGGTATGAAGACAATGGACAACTCATTACTTGAATTATATAGGCAAGGCATAATAGATAATTATACAGTAGACAATTATGCTATAGATAAAGACTATATCAATAAATTTATTGGATTTTGATTTGGCGCCAAATCAGAAGGAGTGTATATATGCCCATATTCAAATACAAAGCAATTACTAATAACGGAAAAAAAATCGAGAGTTCATATGAAGCAAATAATTCACAGCAAGTTTTAGCCATGCTAAGACAGAAGGGGTACTTCCCAATAAACGTACAAGAAGCAAAAAAGAGTAAAGCTATTAATCTGAATTTTTTCGATAAAATAAGAACAAGAGACATTGCTGTTTTTTGTAGACAATTATATACAATGCTAAACGCAGGAGTTACAATAATTAACGCTATTGATATTCTGAGAGTACAAACAGAAAACAAAAAATTTAGGCAAGTAATAAGCGAAGTATATGAAGAACTTCAAAAAGGCTCGACCTTTTCAGAATCCCTTAATAAAAAGAAAATATTTTTCCCTTCTCTGCTTATCAACATGGTAGAAGCAGGAGAGATGAGTGGAAATCTAGATATTATCATGAATAGAATGGCCGTTCACTATGAAAAAGAAGAAAAGTTAAACAATAAGGTAAAGAGTGCAATGTATTATCCTATTATTCTTTCAATAATAGCAGTAGTTGTGGTAGTATTTTTATTAGTAGTCGTAATGCCAACCTTCATAGGTATGTTTTCAAAAAGTGGAGTTACATTACCCTTACCAACGAGGATTTTATTAGGTATAAGTTATGTTCTTCGAAGGTTCTGGTATTTAGTTATATTAGCTATTATAGGAATAATGTTTGGGTTTAAAAAATATATTGACAGTGATAAAGGAAGGCTTTTCATAGACGGGTTAAAATTTAAGATACCTATAATTAAAAGATCAACAACAAATATTGTTACATCTAGATTTACTAGAACTTTGTCGACACTTATGTCAAGTGGAGTTCCTCTAATGAATGCACTAGATATAGTTGGTAGAATAGTAGGTAATAAGGTTGTTTCGGATGGCCTAGAAAGGACAAATGAAGAGTTGAGAAAAGGTGTAGATTTATCAACTCCTATAAAGAATATAGGAGTTTTTTCACCGATGGTAATTTCAATGATAAAAATTGGTGAAGAATCTGGTTCACTTGATGAAATATTGAATAAGACAGCAGACTATTATGACGATGAAGTAGAAACCTCACTTCAAAAACTAACATCTGCATTAGAGCCATTAATGATAGTATTTATGGCTATAATAATTGGGTTTATTGTTTTATCGATAGCATTACCAATGTTTGATATGATAAGTACCATTGAATATTTATAATAGAAGGACAAGTTCTTTAGAGGGGGAGAAGGGGAAATATTATATAAGTATAAATTTATTATTAAATAAATTTAATTTAGGAGGTAATATAATGTTAAGATTTTTTTGTAAGCAGTTAAACAATAAAAAAGGATTCACTTTAATTGAATTAATCGTAGTTATTGCTATTTTGGGTATATTAGCAGCTGTAGCTGTACCAAAATTAGGAGGATTTCAAAATACAGCCAAAGCCAGAGTAGCAAATACTAATGAAAAAATGGTAAATGACTTAATTAGTGTATATTATGCAGATAATGGTGCTTATCCTGATAGTACTGACTTCTCTGATTTATTAAATGATTTGAAAACAGCCCAGTTAATCAGTAGTGAAACAGAAACTGAATTGAATAATGATTCTAGCTGGAATGGAAATATTCCTACTTACGAAAGTGGCGATAATGTACTTAACATTGATCATTCTGGCGAGTAGTATTTTTAAAAATTCCGTTATTTAAAGATTTTGTAGAATTATTTTTAACAATCGAAATAAAGGAGGAAACAAATTGATTTTAGCACTCATAATCATCATCGGCTTAATAATAGGTTCATTTCTAAACGTATGTATTTTTCGCATTCCAAAAGGAGAATCTATTTCTTTTCCTCCATCACATTGTTCAAAATGTAAAACAAATCTAAAACCATGGAATCTAATCCCTGTTTTAAGCTATTTACTTATTAAAGGAAGATGTAGATACTGTGGAGAAAAAATCTCTCCGCAGTATCCTTTTATAGAAATTTTTAATGCACTTATTTTTTTATTATTATTTATAAAATTTGATTTATCTTTAGATTTTATTGCTTATAGTATTTTATCTAGTTTATTACTAGTAATAAGTTTAATTGATTTCAAAACAAAAACAATTCCAAATGGATTAGTATTGTTCGGATTAATAACTGGAATTTCATACAAGATTTGCATATTTATATTGTACACTAATATTAGTGTAATTTTAAATAGTACTTTAGGCCTATTAATTGGCGGAGGTTTTTTATTATTAGTTGCTGTTATTACAAAAGGTGGTATGGGTGGCGGCGATATAAAGCTTATGGGGACACTTGGACTATGGTTAGGAATAAAAGCTACAATACTAACAATGTTTATATCATTTTTAATTGGTGGAGTGATATCAGCAATATTACTGTTATTTAGAAAAAAGAGGATAGGACAAGCTATTCCATTCGGCCCATTTATAGCAATAGCCGCTTTTATTTCAATTTATCATGGACAGGAAATCTTCGCTTGGTATTTAAAAAATATTTTAGTATAATTGTAGAAAAGGAGAGTTTTCATGCTAAAATTGCAGAAAAAAGACATGCTTTCCATTGACATAGGGACACATACTATAAAACTTGTTGAAGGAAAAGTAATAAACGATATTTTGTCAATTAAAAAGGCTATTACAGTACAAACACCTGAAGGCTCATATTTTGATGGACAAGTTTTAAACATTGATGAGCTTCAAAGATTAATTAAAGGAACATTAGTATCAAATAAAATAAAAGTTAATAATGCTATATTTACATTGGAAAGCTCAACTATTGTTACAAGGAAAATTAATCTTCCAAATGTTAAAGAGACTGAAATGCATGAAATGATTAAATTCGAAATTAAAGAAACTCTTCCTATTGATTTGGAAAAATATGTTGTACAGTATAAGTTTTTAGAATATTTTTTTGAAGAAGGAATACAAAAGTGTAAAATACTTGTTTCAGTTCTCCCAAAAGAAATTGTAGATAACTATCTTATGCTTACAAAAACTCTAAAACTAAAACCGATAGCTTTAGATATTCATTCCAATAGTAATGAAAAATTATTTAAATCATTATTTAAAATGAATGAAAATACAAAAATATCAAATCAAACAATCGTTGTTTTAGATATGGGTTATAACACAATCAATTTAGTAATTTTAAAAAAAGGTATTTTTGAATTCAATCGTATTATTAACGCAGGTGGAAAAAACATAGATGAGAATATTTCTAGACTTTTTAATATTTCTATATCTGAGGCTGAAAGAAAAAAATATGATATTAAAGATATCAATAATAGCAGTGCAGAGTTAGATTCCTTAAGATTGTATAATATTGCAAAATCAAGTATTGATAATTGGTTAGATCAGATTACAAGAATGCTGAAATATTACTGTAGTAGAACTCCTGGTGGTACTATTGAAAATACTATAGATGCTATATATATTCATGGAGGAATAGCAAACTTAGGAGGAATTAGAAGATATTTAGAAGCTTCTTTAGATATACCTACTTTTAAAATTGAAGATTTTAGTAATATTGACACTACTAAAGTAGAGAATGATATTGATTTAGCATCCTATATAAATGCAATAGGTGCAATTATTAGAAAGTAGGCGATACTTTTTGAGAGATTATAATTTTTTTGAACCATATATTAAAAAAAGTAGAAAAATTGATAAAAACAAAATCATTTTGCTATGTTTACTTGGTATTATGATTATTTCGGCTACTACTTATCCTATTATGATAACGTTGAGAACCATTAAGATAAATAATTCAATAGCAGCTATGAAAACTGAGATGCTCTCAGACGAAACGAAACAGAATAATAGTGAAATAACTGTACTTCAGAGAAAAATTCAAGAAAGAGAGCAACAGCTTCAATTTCTTGGTGAAATAGATGACATAATGAAAGATGTTGATTTAATCGATGAATATCTTATCTATACGGTTTCTTCTGCTGTTCCAGAAGGGATTTTTCTTAACACTGTTAATATATCTTCTAGTGATATTAAAATGACAGGAACTTCATTAGAAAAAACTCTAATTGCTGAACTACAATACAATCTAAGACAATGTGATACATTTGAAGAAATTTTTATACCAAGTATAACTTTTGATAATGGATACTATGACTTTTCGGTAATTATTTCATTTGTGGGTGTGAAAAATGATGAAGATGACTAAACGTGAAAGCATTCTAATAATAATCTTAGTTTCCCTTGTTTTATCTTGGATTTACTATAAATTTGTATATATACCACAAAGTAATAAATTATACGATTTAAAAAATAGTGAAGCATTATATAGTCAAAGGCTTGAGGAAATGAATGATAACATATCATTGAAGGATGAGTTGAACAATACGTTGACAGACTTAGATTCTAAAATTAGTGTTATTTCTTCAAAGTACTTTTCTGATATTAAACAGGAAGAAATAATATATATCTTAAGTAAATTCATTCAGCAGTCAAATATCAATATACCTTCCATATCCTTTTCTCAATTTAAAAATGAAAAAATATCAGATGTTGATATAAGCATCATATCAGCGATTATACCTTTTAAGGGAAAATATAATCAGCTAGCAAATTTTTTAGAAAGTATAAATGGATATAAAAAGAAGATCATTATTAATAATATCAATATTTCAAATAATGAGGATGGAGATATAATAGGTGATATTCAGCTTGATTTTTATAGTATTCCTGAAGAATTTTCAAGTCAGCAAAATCTTATTACTTGGAATGATAATTCTGATAATACAAAAGAAAATCCTTTTGAAATATTTCCTGAATATCAATATGAAATAACTAAGGAAGTATTTCTTGAAAATAGTAAAGTAAGTGAAAATAATAATACTGAAAACTATTTAATTACTGATAATGGAATTGTTGGTATTGAATTTGGATATAGTATGGTTGAATTAGAGAGCTTTGAAGATGCAGATGTAAGACTTATTTCTTCTCCATCTGGATATAGAAGTAGCACTTCTTGTGTTACAAATGCAAAACGTGGAGCTTATTCACTGCAAGTAGGGTATGATTTTCCACAATCAGATGAGAAAAAAACCGGATACATTTTATTAGACAACAAAAATATTACTATTTCAGAAGCACCTAATTCAATAGGGATTTGGATATATTCGTATAAAAAATCTGCAGATAGTGTTAATATTACTCTAAGAGCTTCTTCAGGTGAAGCAATTATTATTAATTTAGCAAGTAATATTGATTGGACTGGATGGAAGCTGTTAGAGAAACAACTTCCAAATGATTTATCAATATATCCTTTGAAGGTTGATAATATTTTCTTTGAAGTAAATTCATCGATTAGTGAGCAATTAGTTTTATTACTTGACTCTTTAAGTATTAATTATGATACTGAAATTACTGAAGATCTTAAAAGTGTTCGGATTAATCAATCAAACCATAATAATACTTATACAAGCACAAATGTTAATGAAGAAGAGTTTATATATTATGAAATTCAAAAAGGCGATACTTTATTTAGTATAACTAATAAATTTTTAGGTGATGCTTCATATATGGATTTACTCATGCAAATCAACAATATTTACGATAAAAGTAAAATTAAGCTGGGTGAAGTATTAAAGATTCCAAAACAATAATTTATTATCAAAACAGGTTATTTAATTCAAATCTATGAAAATAGAGAGGTATATTTATGAACTTAAAAAAAATACCAATGATTATCATAATAATCTTAATAATTTCATCAAATGTTTTTGGATATGTTCCTAATATAGCTTATACTGTTTCATTTTCAGAAAGCGAACTAGGTGAAAAAGATGGACAGCTTTTTGGGTCTACATTAGGACAAAAGGATGGGTATCTAGATTATTTAAGGAATGATAGTTCATCATGGAAGAGAGCTATACCTTCAGATGAAGAAATCTCACGTGAGTTCCAGCTAAATTTAAAAT
>DAOUQG010000086.1 GCA_030625765.1 Thermohalobacteraceae bacterium
CTATTACTGATCACGGACCCAAAATGGAAGCATCAGCACATTGTTATTATTTTGATAGTATAGCAGTTAATGTTCAAGAAGACTCAGGAATAATCATATACCCAGGTGTTGAGGGTAATATAATTGATGTCGAAGGAACTATGGATTTACCCGACTCTACACTTAATAGGCTTAAGTTTATTAAGTGCTCTTTTCATCCATTTTCATGGGAAGATAGAGGAATCGATGAAAATACCAAAGCTATAAAATCATGCTTGCAAAGATACGATGTAAAGTCAGTAGCACATTTAAATTGCCCTTTTTATCCAATAAATATTGAGGAACTCATACCTGTACTGTTAGAAAAGCATGTTGCCATAGAGATAAACAATAAAGCCCTTTCCAAGAATAGAGATAATTGGGATGAATTTAAGGAAATGGTGCTTAGATGTAAAGAAAGAGGAGTAAAATTTCTTGTTAACTCTGATGCTCATTATCCATTACAGGTTGGTGAATTTGATGTAGCATTAGAGTTTATAAATTATAGTGGGTTAGAAGAGAATGACATTTTGAATACTGATTTTAATAAAGTTACAAAATACCTCAAATTGAGCGGTATTGATTGATATCAAGCTTAGGAGGAATATTATGATATTTACAGTTACATTAAATCCAGCATTAGATAAAATCATATTTATTGATAAGCTTATAAAAAATCATAATAACAAATCAAATAAAATTATTTATGATATTGGAGGAAAAGCTACCCATGTTTCAGTTGTCTTATCAAGTATGGGTATTGAAAATATAGCGACTGGTATTTTTGCAGGTGAAAATGGAAAGCAGGTACAGAAATTACTAGAAAATAAAGATGTAAAATGTGATTACGTATGGCAGGAAGGCGATGAAACAAGAGAAAGCTATGTCGTTGTTCCCACAACAGAAGAAGGAAGCTATATGATAACACAAAGAGGATTTGGGATTAAAGAAAACACCTTCCAAAAAGTAAAGGAAAAATTATGTAAATTAGTAAAGGAAGGTGATATAGTAGTTTTTTCAGGAACACCACCTTCAAAAATAACTGTTGAAAAATATAGAGAATTATTAGAAATAATTAAAGATAAAAATGCTAAATTGATAGTTGATGTAGGTGGGGAATACCTAAAGGAAGCTGTAAAATCAAAGGCTTATTTAATAAAGCCAAATGAGGCCGAGTTTAAAGAGGTAACTGGAAAAGAAATGGGTACAGAAGAGGAATATATATTAGAGGCAAAAAAGATGAATGAAAAGGGAATAGAAATTGTAGCTTTATCCCTTGGTAAAAAAGGAAGCATCATTAGTACAAAGGATAAAACACTAAGAATATATCCACCAAAGGTTGAAGAAGTAAATGATACAGGCTGTGGAGATGTATTTTTAGGTGGAGCTGTAGCAATGATATCGCAAAACAAGGATATAGAAGAAGTTTTCACTTTTGCCACAGCTATAGGAGCATCTAAAGCAACTAAAGAAGGAAGCTCTGATTTTGAGTTAAGTCAAGCTCTGGAATTTAGTAAAGATGTAAAAATTGAACTACTGTAAAGGAGAAGATATCATGTTGTATAAAGAGCAAAGACAAATACTATGTGAAATAGCAAGAATAATGTTTGATAGAAATCTTACCAATGCAGCAGGTGGGAACATTTCTATGAGAATAAATGATGAGCATGTAATAATGACACCAACATTGATGTCCCAAAGAAAATTTTGTAGATTAAAGCCAGAGGAAATTCTAGTATTAGATTATGATTTAAATAAAATAGAGGGCGAAGGTAGAATTACTAGAGAATCTAACATGCATATAGGTGTTTTTAAGGAAGTACCATTAGCTAATGCAATAATTCATGCTCATCCTAAATACTCACTTGTATATGCTTGTTTAGGGGTGGATATGCCTATTTATTATGAGGCATGTGATAAACTCAAAGAAATTCCTGCGCTAGAATTTGGAAAGGCATGCAGTGTAGAATTAGCAGAAATAGCAACTGAATATTTTAAGAGCAGAAAGGATGAGGTTGAAAATCATGCAGTTGCTGCTTTATTGAGAAGACATGGAGTTCTTATTGCAGACAAGGATATCTATAAAGCTTATGATTATTTAGAAAGGATAGAATCAAATGCATATGTGGCTTTACAAGCTAAGAAGTTTGAAGAGGCTGTTTGTGAATAGATAAAAGGAGTTGAAATAAATGAAAGTTTGGGAATGGTACTTTCTTGTTGCGATTGCTACAGCTCTGTTGATTACTACTTTTTTTACTAGAAATATTTATACAGCTATTGGAACCTTTGCTTTAGCAATGTACCTTAAAAAGCATAGCCATAAAATTCCTTTACCAAAGCAATTCAAAAAATATAGTATTGTTTCTCAAAAGACAAAGACAATTGTAGAAGCTGAGAAAGAATAATGGAATACGCAGGACAACAATGCTAAGTAGTTTGTTATTTTTTATGCACATTGTCGACAAAAATGTTAAAATAATTACTAAGACATAATTAAGAAATAGCTTTAATAAACAGGTATTTAGAGGTAAATCTAAGTTACTTCAGGCTTGTTGTCCTAAACATATCTATTTTAAAAAGGTAGGGGATTTAGATGAAAAAAGTAGATGAAATTTATAAGTATATTAAAGAAATTACTTCCCTTGAAAACATTAAAGAATGTATACTATTTGAGAAAGCAGTAGGAGTTGAAGCAAACCAAATAGAAGAAGAATTAGGAATTGTAAGAAACAACGCAAGTAGTTTATTAAATACATTAGTTAAACAAGGTAAACTTATAAAAATTCAAGGAAGACCTGTAAGATTTATTCCAACATGTATTTTAAAAAGCTTATTTCCAGACATAAACATCAAACAAGAATATAAAACAGATGTATTAAACAAAATGCTTTTATCATTAAATAACCGTAATCCTCATAAACCTGAAGATCCATTTAAAGTATTAGTAGGTAGTAACTCCAGCTTAAAAACACAAATAGACCAGGCAAAGGCTGCTATAATGTACCCTCCAAATGGTCTACATACACTTATTATTGGACCTAGTGGGGTAGGTAAAACTACCTTTGCAAATATTATGTACCAATATGCCCAGAGGGCAAAAAATAAGTCCTTGGAAGAATATCCATTTATATCTTTTAATTGCTCTGATTATTATAACAACCCACAGCTGTTACTATCTCAGCTTTTTGGTCATATTAAAGGAGCCTTTACTGGTGCAGAAACAGATAAGGTAGGATTAGTAGAGAAGGCTAATGGAGGTATATTATTTTTGGATGAGGTACATCGATTACCACCTGATGGTCAAGAAATGCTTTTTTATTTAATGGATAATGGTGAATATCATAGGCTGGGAGAAACGAATAATACAAGGAAAAGCAATTTACTAATAATTGCTGCTACTACAGAAGATCCACAGGAAGTTTTACTAAGAACCTTTTTAAGAAGAATACCTGTAATAATTTCATTATCTCCTTTATCTGAAAAAGATACTGGAGAACGTATGAATATAATTGAAAACCTTTTCATAAAAGAAGCCATAAGAATAAATAGGAAATTGATAGTTTCATCTGAAGTTTTAAAAGCACTTGTTATATATGATTGTAAAGGGAATATTGGACAACTAAAGTCTGATATTAAGCTTATATGTGCAAAAGCTTTTCTACGATATTTGCAAAGTGAAGAAGATTTAAAAATTGAGTTTGATTTGCTGCCTAAATTTATCAAAGATTCAATTTTTAATTTAAATAAATTAGATTCAAAAACCCAAGAATATTTAAGCTTTTTACATGATGACTTGACTATATATCCTTCTAAGGATAAGCATATTAGTAGGAAGGCTTCCAGTGAAAATGTTTATAAAATTATTACTGAAAGGCTTCAAGAGCTTAAACACCAAGGACTGAATCAAGAAGAGATTGATATAGAAATAAGTAAAGAGATAGAGAGTTATTTTAAAAAAATGATCAAGAGATTTAATTATCAAAGCTTTGATGTTAGGAAGCTATACAAAATTATAGATAAAACAATAGTTGACTTTACAGTAGAATTTACTAAATTTGCTTCCAGAGAATTGAATAGAGAATTTAACAATAAAATATTGTTTGGACTTGCTTTTCATTTAAACTCCCTTATTGAAAGAGTTAGGCTGAAAAAGCCAATAATAAATCACGATTTGTCAAAAATAAGAGAGATATATAGCAAGGAATATGAAGTAGCATCGTTGATTGTAAATAAAATAGAGGAAAAATTCAATCTTGAGATTCCTGAGGATGAGAATGGATTTATTGCTATTTTATTAGCTAATAGTCAAATGGAAAACTCTAAAAATGATAATATAGGTATTTTAGTAATTACCCATGGTAACAATACCGCTACCAGTATGGCAAATGTATGTAATCGCTTGCTCAATTCTGATATTGTTAAGGCTATAGACATGCCACTGGAAAAAAATGTGAAAGAAATATATAAAAAATCCCTAGCAATGGTTAAAGCTATAGATAAAGGCAAGGGAGTAATTATTTTAATTGATATGGGTTCATTAAAGGATTTTGGTATGAAGATTACTGAAGATACTGGAATTATTACAAGAACTATAAATAAAGTATCTACACCTTTAGTACTAGAAACTCTTAGAAAAGTAATGTATAAGGATGAAAGTATTGATGAAATATATAATTCAATAGTTGGATATGATGAAATACAAAATTCTAATCAAAAGCAGAAAGCTATTATGACTTTATGTGCCACTGGAGAGGGTACTAGCATAATGTTAAAAAATATTCTCTCAAATATTTTACAAGAAATTGATAATAAGAACATAAAGATAGTTACTATGAACTATATGTCGATTGAGAGTAACTCTAAAGAATATCAAGATATATACCGTAAGCATGATATTATTTGTTGTGTAGGTAATATCAAACCTAAAATTGATATACCATTTTTCTCTATGGAAGAAATTTTTAACAAGGACACTAGATATCATTTTCATAGGTTTATTGAAAGTAATATTGAGAACAGAGTGGATTATATTTCAAAGTCATATGAAGACACTTCTAGAGAAATGCTAGAAGAATACACGTTCTATATAAATCCTAAGAAAGCTGTTGAATATATTAGAAAGTTTTTGAAAGAATTAAACTTTGAAGATTTGAACAATGATAAAACACTAATGACGAACTTAACGATACATTTGGGGTTCATGTTAGAAAGAGTTATAACTAATCAAAGAGCTATTTTTAATGATATTGAAAAATTCAAATCTAAATATATGAGACAATTTGCCAAGGTAAGAGAATCTATTAAGATTTTAGAGAAAGCTTACAATATAGAAATAGCTGATGACGAAATATGTTTTGCTCTTCAGGTTATTAACGGAAATAAAAAAACAAGTAGGTAAATGATATTGGGAGGTTGTGAAATGTATAAAATTGATGTAGTAGTAAAAAATGAAACAGGTTTACATGCAAGACCAGCAAGTATGTTTGTAAAAGAAGCCAATAAATTTACTTCAGAGATAATAGTAACTAAGGGTGTTAATGAATATAATGCCAAGAGTATACTAGGCATATTAACTATGGGTGCTAAAATGGGAGATAATATAACAATTAAAGCAGAAGGTGAGGACGAAAGGGAAGCAGTTGATGCTTTAAAATCACTAGTAGAAAGTAACTTTGGAGAATAAGTGGCATAGTTTGCATTTAGGAGTGTGAAGGTTTCATACAATTTTGTGTATTGGCACAAGCGAAAGGAATGATTGTTTATATGTTAAAGGGTATAGGGGCCTCACCTGGAATAGCTATAGGCAAGGTTCTGTTAAAAAAAGATGAAAAAATTGAAATAGAGAAGAAAAATATAAATAATACTGAAATAGAGATAGATAGGTTTAACGATGCAAGGGATACAGCTAAGGAACAAATACAGGAATTACACAGGATGACATTAGAAACCATTGGAGAAACTGAAGCGAAAATATTTGAAGCACATAGGATGATATTAGATGACCCTGACTTCTTACAGCAAATAGAATCAGAAATCAAATCTCAGGAAATTAACGCAGAATATGCTATAAAAAAGATAACAGATGCCTTTATACAAATATTTGAAAATATAGAAGATGAGTATATGAAGGAAAGGGCAGCAGATATTAAAGATGTATCTAATAGGCTGATTAATATACTTCAAGGTGTTGAAACTGCAGATTTATCTAATTTAGATGAAGAAGCAATTATAGTATCAGAAGATTTGACACCGTCTGATACAGCACAAATGGATAAAAGCAAGGTACTAGGTTTTGTAACAGAGGTAGGAGGTAGAACCTCACATTCTGCCATTATGGCTAGAACACTCGAAATACCTGCTGTGGTGGGAGTTGATGGAATAACCGAAGCAGTAAATGATGGAGACATAGTTATATTTGATGGAGATGAAGGAAAGATATATATCAATCCGGAAGACTCAATCATTGAAAAATATAAAAACATCAAAAAAAGATATGAAAAATTTAGAGAAAAACTTGAGGAAATAAAAGGAGCTGAAAGTGTTACTAAGGATGGATTTAAGGTAGAGCTTGCAGGTAACATCGGAACTCCACAGGACTTGGAGGCAGTGCTTAGAAATGATGGTGAAGGAATAGGATTATATAGAACAGAATTTTTATATATGGACAGAGATAGTTTTCCAAATGAAGAGGAACAGTTTGAAGCCTATAAGGCAGTAGCAGAAGGAATGAATGGAAAACCAGTGGTAATTAGAACGTTAGATATAGGTGGAGATAAGGAATTATCATATTTAGATCTACCTGAGGAAATGAATCCATTTCTAGGATATAGAGCCATTAGGCTTTGTCTCGATAAAACTGACATTTTTATCACTCAGCTTAGAGCTATATTGAGAGCAAGCAATTATGGTAATATCAAGATAATGTTCCCTATGATATCGAGTATTGAGGAATTAAGGCAGGCAAAGGAAATTCTGGATAATACTAAATACCAACTGAGAAAAGAAGGAGTAAAGTTTGATGAAAATATAGAAGTTGGGATGATGGTAGAGATACCTGCTGTAGCTGTAATGTCAGATTTATTTGCAAAAGAGGTTGATTTCTTTAGTATTGGAACCAATGATTTGATACAATATACAACAGCAGTAGATAGGATGAATCAGAAAATTTCACATTTGTACAATCAATTTCATCCTGCATTATTAAGGCTTATAAAACAGGTTATAGATAATGGGCACAAGGAAAATATTTGGGTTGGTATGTGTGGAGAGGTTGCTGGTGATCCAAAGCTTATTCCTATTCTTATTGGAATGGGATTAAATGAATTTAGTATGAGTCCAATATCAATACTTAAAGCAAGATGGTTAATAAGGGATCTTTCTCAAAAAGATATGAAGGAAATGGTGGAAAAGGTTATAAACCTACCTACAGCTGAAGAGGTTAAGAATTTTATTGATGAAAATATAAAGTAAAGCTTAATTGAGTTGGAGTTTTAACTCCAACTCAATATTATAATTGACAAAAAATTATTTATTAACTATAATAAAAATGACTTTAAAAACTAAATATTTATTAAGGTGCTTCATATAAGAAGCTAATAGGGAAAGAGGTGAAAATCCTCTACAGCCCCCGCTACTGTAAGCAAGGATGAAATCTTTCATTACCACTGGGAAACTGGGAAGGGAAAGAGAGTAAAGAGATTTGCGAGTCAGGAGACCTGCCTTGATGGAAAATGATAACTACTTCGGAGGGAGGTATGATTTATTGTTAAGTAATTTAACACATAGATATCTCTATGTGTTTTTATTTTTGAGCAAGTAAAAACATATTTCATAAGATGAATAAAGACAGACAGATAATAGTACTAAAAGTGTTGTAAGTTGGGAGATGGATTTGTTGGCTAAAAATATTATGTTTCAAGGAACAGGCTCTTCAGTTGGGAAAAGTATATTAACTGCTGCATTTTGCAGGATTTTCAAGGATGAGGGCTATAAAACAGCTCCATTCAAATCACAAAATATGGCTTTAAATTCATTTGTAACACTTGACGGAAAAGAAATGGGAAGAGCACAGGCTGTACAAGCTGAGGCTGCTAGGATAGAGCCAAAAGTTGAAATGAATCCAATTCTATTAAAGCCTACTAGTCATGTAGGTAGTCAGATAATTGTAAACGGTAGAGTATACAAAAACATGAACGCTATGGACTATTACAAGAAGAAGACAGAGCTAAAAGGCATAATTGTAGAAGCTTATGACAAGCTAGATTTGACATTTGACATCATAGTAATAGAGGGAGCAGGAAGCGCAGCTGAGATAAATTTAAAAGAAAATGACATAGTAAATATGGGCTTAGCAGAAATGGTTGACTCTCCAGTTATTTTAGTTGGTGATATAGATAGAGGAGGAGTTTTTGCTTCAATATATGGAACAATTATGCTTTTATCTGAGAAAGAAAGAAATAGAATAAAAGGATTTATTGTAAACAAGTTCAGAGGAGATGTAAAGATACTTGAGCCAGGCATAAAAATGCTTGAAGATTTGGTAAATAAGCCTTGTTTAGGGGTAGTACCATACATGGATGTACAAATTGATGATGAGGATAGTGTAACTGAAAGATTCTACAATAAGAAGACTGGTGAAATTGTAATTGGAGTCATAAAGCTTCCATACATTTCAAACTTTACAGATTTTGCTCCTTTAGAAATTGAAGAGGGAGTAAATGTTAGATATGTATCCAATAAAGAACAGCTAGAAGATGTCGATCTAGTAATCATTCCTGGTAGCAAAAATACTATAAAGGATATGGGATATATCTTTAATAGTGGCATTGATCAAGCTATATATAGAAAGCATAGAGAGGGTATACCAATCATAGGAATATGTGGTGGATATCAGATGTTAGGACAGGAGATAGTTGATCCTAACAAGGTAGAATCCACGTTAAACAGGATAAATGGTTTATCGCTATTGAACATAAAAACGACAATGCTAGGTGAAAAACAAACTAAACAGGTAAATGGAAAGTTCATAACTGAAACAGATATGTTTAATGGTGGCTATGATGACTTTATTTCTGGCTATGAGATTCATATGGGTGAAACAGAGCTATTAGGAAATACTTCCCACATTATTGAATTAGAGGATGGAAGACTTGATGGTGCTATTAGTAAAGATGAGCAGGTGCTAGGAACATATCTTCATGGTATTTTTGAAAATGATGGCTTTAGAAATAACATTTTGAAAAAGCTTAGAGAGAAAAAAGGACTAGATAATAAAGCTCCCATGATAAACTTTAGAGAATTTAAAGAAAGAGAATATGATAAATTAGCTAAGTTAGTGAAAGAAAATACAGATATAACAACAATTAAAGAGATAATGGGGTTATAATATGACCACTATATTTATTTTGATATTTGCAGTAGCCTTAGATTTTTTATTGGGCGACCCACCAAGTTGGCCTCATCCAATACGTTTTATAGGCGGTATGATAAGTAAATATGAAAAATTGATTAGGAAGAATAAATGGATAGATTTAAAAGTAGGAGGATTTCTCCTAGTAGGAGTAAGTCTTATAACTGTAACTATTGTAATATCTTCGTTGTTTTATATACTAAATGCTATTCATCCAATTTTAAAGGTAGTAGCTTCAGCTTACCTTACATATACAGCTATAGCAACAAAGTGCTTGGATGTTGAGACTAGAAAAGTTTATTATGCATTGAAGGATAAGGATATCAATAGAAGCAGGAAAATGCTTTCGTATTTGGTAGGGAGAGATACTACTCAATTAAATGAAAGTGAAATTATTAGAGGTACAGTCGAAACTGTTGCTGAAAATACAATTGATGGAGTGATTGCACCAATATTCTACTTCATTATAGGAGTATATTTTGGATTTCCAATACATTTTATTTTCATATACAAAACTATTAATACTTTAGACTCAATGGTTGGTTATATACATGATAAATATAAGAAGATAGGATTCGCTTCAGCTAAATTAGATGACATAGCTAATTATGTTCCAGCAAGGATAGGAAGCTTATTTATGCTTTTAACTGGTCTATTATTAGGTTATGATACTAAACTTGGACTTAGGATATTAATTAGAGATAGAAGAAATCATAAAAGTCCAAATTGTGGATACCCAGAATCAGTTGTAGCTGGACTATTAAATGTTCAATTAGGTGGAACAAATACTTATTTTGGACAGACATTGTATAAACCAACTATAGGTGACAACATTAAAAACCTAAATCCTCAAAATATATTAGATGCAATAAAAATCATGTATGGATCACAGTTTATTATGCTCATGATATATATACTTGTCTGGATATTACATTAAATGAAAAATTGAGGATATTTTAGAGGAGGAAGCTCATTGAATAAGCATGGAGGATACTACGGAGATAAAAATAAAGAAGTTATTGATTTCAGTGTAAATGTAAATCCATTGGGACCATCTCAAAGACTGATAAGTGAGTTAAGGTCATGTATGGAAGATGTAGTAAGATATCCCGAAATAGATGGCAAAA
>DAOUQG010000248.1 GCA_030625765.1 Thermohalobacteraceae bacterium
TGCATTTGAATTTGAGGATTTGGTCACTGTATTTGATGTAGTAAAGGTTCTACAAAGAACTGAGATGGTGATGAGAGTAGTATCTGAAATTGAAATATATATTTTAGAATTAGGAAACGAAGGAAGACTTATAAGCATGCAGCTAGAGGAGTTAGCTGGAGATGTAGAAGATGATGGATTAAATGTTATAAGAGATTATTATCTGAAAAATGAAAGTAGGAATTTTGTAGATATTCAAAAACAAATAAACGAACTTTCTTCTGAAGAGTTGTTGGATTTAACTAATATTGCTGAACTGCTTGGTTATAATAAGGGTATTAATTCATTAGACATAAATATTTCACCTAAAGGATATAGAGTTTTAAATAAAATTCCTAGGCTTCCTGCTAACGTTTTAGAAAATGTTGTTAATAAGTTCGGTTCCTTTCAGGGAATACTAAAGGCTTCAATTTCTCAGTTAGATTCAGTTGAAGGTATTGGTGAAATAAGAGCTAGAACAATTAAAGAAGGGTTAAGAAGAATGCAAGAGCAGTCATTATTAGATAGACACTTATGATTTTGTTTTTAAATAAATAAGCGACCTGCTTTGGTCGCCTAAGAATCGATAAATTTATTCTATAACAAGCTGTATATTCCTAAAGTATCAAGCTTTTTATATTCTTTGAGTATAATATCATATAAATTTAAATCAAGCGAATTGCATAACGAAGCAATATAAAATATATGATTGCCTATTTCTCCTTCGATTTTTTCTTTGCAAACTTCACAAAGGCTTCCTTCAATATGAGTTTTTAGACATTCTTTTGCCTCAGACAAGGTACCTTTATTATAATCTTGTTTACATGCGTTAATCGATATACAACCACAGGAGGTAGCTGATTTTATCACTGCACGATTTATTCTAGAATTTGATTCATCTAGCTTGGTTATTATATCTAGTATGCTTTTGTGTCTTATTACTACTTCGGATACTTTTTCTTGAAAATCATCACTAATCAAGTCTTTTATCATTAAACCGCCTCCAGTTACAAAGTGTATTTACTATAATTATACTTTTTGAGACAAGTTGTTGTCAATTTAAATTTTATTTGACAAGCGTATTTGTCTGTGGTAAAATATATGATTTGACAAAATCAATGGTTTGTTGTATAATGTAATTTAATATGCTATGTATGATAATGGGAGGGTTGCATGATGTTTGAGATAGGTGATAAGATAGTCTACCCTATGCATGGAGCTGGAGTAATAGTTGCGATAGAGGAAAAAGAAATCCTTGGAGAAAAAAAGAAATATTATATTATGAAAATGCCTATGGGAGATATGAAGGTTATGGTTCCTATTGATAATATAGAGGATATTGGTATTAGAGAAGTAATTAAGAATCAAGAAGTTGAACAAGTACTGGCAGTTTTAGGTGATGATATAACTAAAATGCCTCAAAATTGGAATAGAAGATATAGAGCTAATATGGATAAAATCAAAAGTGGAGACATATATGAAATTGCAAATGTAGTTCGCAATCTTATGATAAGAGACAGGGAAAAAGGTTTATCAACTGGAGAAAGAAAAATGCTTAATAATGCAAAACAAATGTTAATAAGTGAGATTGTTCTAGCAAGAGATATTAAGCAAGATGAAGTTGAAGAATTGATTGATAAAGTTGTAAAGTAGGCGTCTTTTAGGCGCTTGTTTTTTGTTTTCATACATAGCTATAGAAATATTTATAAATACATATTGAAAAATATGGTAATATAGTTATAGAATATTATCGTATTGGAAATAAATATTATAGGAGGTGATAATAAAATGATAAATAAAATTATTAGAATAGCCATTACTTTGATGGGTATGCTACTAGGATATGGAATGATTGCTTTAATCGAATCTTTTGGTTTTTTAAGCTTTTTACCCAGTGAAACTGTGGGGTTGTATATTTATATAGGAGTAAGTGTATTATTTGGAATAATATTTTTCTTGATTTCTCCTAAGCTAATTAACGTTGGAAAAAACTCAGTAGAAAGAGTTGAGAGTGAATTACAACAATTACCTGCATTTGATATTATTCTAGGATCAATTGGACTTATTTTTGGGTTAGTAATTGCTTATTTATTTAGTCGATTATTTTTAGAAATACCTTATGTGGGAGTAGTTATTTCTGTTCTTTCATATGTTTTGTTGAGCTACTTTGGTATCATTATACCAACTAAGAAACGAGATGATTTTACAAATCTTATAGAGTTCTTTAAAAGAGGCAATAAGGATAAGGGAAAATCAATATCTAAAGTATATCCAAAGGTGCTAGATACAAGTGTAATAATTGATGGAAGAATTGCTGACATATGTAAAACTGGATTTGTAGAAGGGCCATTAGTCATACCTGAATTTGTTTTAGAAGAATTACAACATATTGCTGATTCATCTGATTCCTTGAAAAGGAATAGAGGTAGAAGAGGGTTAGATATACTAAATAAAATTCAAAAAGAGTTAGATATTGAAGTGGTTATTCATGAAAAGAAGTTTGAAGAAATAAGTGAAGTAGATAGCAAGCTTTTAAAACTAGCACAATTATTAAAAGGCAAGGTTGTAACCAATGATTTTAATTTAAATAAGGTTGCAGAATTTCACGGAGTAGATGTGCTTAACATTAATGAATTAGCTAACGCTGTAAAACCCGTTGTTCTTCCAGGTGAAGAAATGCAAGTTTTTGTTATCAAGGATGGAAAAGAAATGGGTCAAGGAGTTGCTTATTTAGATGATGGAACAATGATTGTTGTAGATAGTGGTAAAAAGTTTATTGGAGAAAATATAAGTGTTATGGTTACAAGTGTTTTACAAACTGCAGCAGGAAGAATGATTTTTGCAAAGCCTAAATCTATGGTAGATAGGGCTGTGTAGATTTTTATCTATGTTGATCTAAATACTAGAACTATTAAAAATGTAATCAAATATTGAAACGACATTTTTAAACTTATTAAAGAGTTAGTGAGAAATGATTTTCTCACTGACTCTTTTTTTATGAGAGAATGAAATTTTCGAATACACCTACATAAAATAACTGTAATATTTAATTAGGACTATAGTCCTATAAAAACTACAAAAAATCCCATCAAAAACTAGGACTTCAGTCCTATTTTTTGATTTATACATAGGAAATCAGTCCTACGTATTTACATTACCATTAACAAGTAGTAAAATTTACATTAATGTGTAAAAAAATACACATAACACATAAAAAATATAATATGTAACAAATTTCAACAAATCACTCATAAAGAAATAAAAAAATTACATCAAAGGAAGGGGAAAAAACATGAAGGGTATATTAAAAAAGCTAATATCAATAACACTCACACTTTTTCTAATTATCAATAGTACAGCAGTAGTTTTTGCATCAAGACCATACACATCATCGTTT
>DAOUQG010000095.1 GCA_030625765.1 Thermohalobacteraceae bacterium
GGCAGATATATATACTGTTATTGCTATGACTGACAAAGCTAAAGGTTCTAGAGGGGCGACTGCTTTTATTGTAGAAAAGGGAACTCCTGGATTTAGTTTTGGTGTTAAGGAAGATAAAATGGGCATCAGGGGTTCTACTACTATGGAGTTAGTTTTTGAAAATTGTCGCATACATAAGGATCAAGTGTTAGCACGTCCGGGTATGGGATATATTGTAGCTCTAAAAACCCTTGATAGGACAAGACCTGGTGTTGGTGCTCAAGCAGTTGGAATTGCACAAGGTGCTATTGACGCATGTTTAAAGTATACAAGAGAGAGAGAACAATTTGGACAACCTATTGCTAATTTCCAAGCGATTAGGCACATGCTAGCTGATATGGCTATGCAAACTGAAGCAGCTAGATCACTAGTTTATTCTACAGCTAGAATGGTTGATTCAGGTGCTAAGAATATAAGTAGAGAGTCTGCTATGTGTAAGTGCTTTGCTGGTGATGTAGCTATGAAGGTTACAGTTGATGCTGTTCAAATTTTTGGAGGATATGGATTTATGAAGGATTATCCTGTTGAAAAAATGATGAGAGATGCTAAAATCACTCAGATTTATGAGGGAACTAATCAGATTCAACGTGATGTAATTGCTGCAAACTTATGGAAGAAATAGATAGGAGGGAAAGAATGATGAACATAGTTGTTTGTATAAAACAAGTTCCCAATACTACAGAGGTTAAAATTGATAAAAAAACAAATACGTTGGTACGTAGTGGTGTAGAAAGTATTATTAATCCTTATGACATGCATGCTATTGAGGAAGGGTTACGCATAAGAGAAGAGCTTGGAGGAAAGGTTACAGTAATAAGTATGGGACCTCCTCAGGTAGCAGACTCTTTAAAAGAAGCTATTTCTCTAGGTGTAGATGATATTATTTTATTAAGTGATCGTGCATTTGCTGGCGCTGATTCACTTGCAACTTCTTATGCATTAGCTAAAGGGATTGAATCAATTGGGAACGTAGATCTAATTATTTGTGGTAAACAAGCTATTGATGGAGATACTGCTCAGGTTGGACCAGGGTTAGCTGAACATCTTAGTTTACCTCATACTACTTATGTAAAAGAAGTTTCTAATGTTAACGATAAAAATATTAAAGTAAAAAGAACTATTGAAGATGGTTATGAAGTAGTTGAAATGGATTTACCTGCACTTATTACTGTTGTTAAGGAAATTAATGAAACACGTTTTCCATCTATTAGAGGAATTCTCCGCTCCCGTGAAATAGAAGTACCAGTCTTGACAGCTGACAATTTAGAAGTAGATAAAAACAAGATTGGATTAAATGGTTCACCAACTCAAGTAGTTTCTGTCTTTACGCCTCAAGTTGAAGCTCAAACTGAGATTTTTAACGGTGAGCCTGCTGAACAAGCTCATAAATTAGTAGAAGTGCTGCGTCAGCAGAAGATTATTTAAGGGAGGGGAAAATTGTGAGTATAAGAGTGACTGATAGCTGTATTGGATGCGGGGTATGTATGAATAAGTGTCCTTTTGGTGCTATAAAAATGGAAAATGGAAAACCGATATTTTTAGATAATTGTACTCTATGTGGTTCTTGTGTTGAAGCCTGTCCAGTAGATGCTATTGAAATTGAAAAAAAAGTGGTTAATGATATAAATTTAGCAGATTACAAAAATGTTTGGGTATTTGGAGAACAAAGAGATGGAGAAATAAGCTCAGTTGTTTATGAATTAGTTGGTGAAGGTAGAAAGCTAGCTGATAAGTTAAATGAAGATTTATGCGTAGTTTTGTATGGAAATAATCTTAAAAAGAAAGCTGAAGAATTAATAAAATATGGTGTTCACAAAGTATATTTGCTTGAGAATTCAAAGCTTGAAACATATAATGATGAAATATATACTACAGTTGTAACTGGAATGATTGAAAAATATAAGCCTTCTATTATTTTACTAGGTGCTACGACAATAGGTCGCTCATTAGGTCCTAGAGTTGCAGCTAGGATAGAGACAGGACTTACTGCTGATTGTACTGGGCTAGACATTGATGAGGAAAAAGGTGTTTTGTTACAAACAAGACCTGCATTTGGCGGAAATATCATGGCTACAATAGTTTGTGAAAATCATCGTCCACAAATGGCTACTGTGCGTCCTGGAGTTATGAAATCAGCTTTAATCAAATCTGATTACAAAGGAGAAATTATTACAGAAGATTTTGATTTAGACAAGCTAGAATCGAAAACTCGAGTTATAGAAATTGTTAAAGAGATGCAAGATAGAGTTAAGATTGAAGAAGCTGAGATAATTGTTGCTGGTGGAAGAGGTGTTGGCAGTGCTGAGAAATTCGATATTATCAAAAAACTTGCTGATTTACTAGGTGGAGCTGTAGGAGCTACTAGAGCTGCTGTAGACAATGGTTGGATTTCTCACGATCATCAGGTAGGACAGACAGGTAAAACTGTTTCACCAAAGATATATATTGCTTGTGGAATTTCAGGTGCTGTTCAGCATTTAGTAGGAATGAAACCATCAGATATTATAATTGCTATAAATAAAGATCCTCAAGCTTCAATTTTTAATTATGCAACTTATGGTCTTGTTGGGGATCTTCATGAAATCATTCCAATATTAATTAATCAGATAGCAGAAGGCAAAGATTTTATGGAAGCAGCAGCTTCTGCCCAAAGTTAATCACATAGGGAATTAGAGTACTTTACTCTAATTCCTTTTTTTAGCTTGAGAACTGACATGTAGCAAAAACTAATAATAAAAAAAGTTGACAAATACTAAAAGTTATTATAGAATATTACTGTCAAGTTAATAACTTTACAGTTCAAATAAAGTATAATTCTAATATAAGGATTGTTGATAGTATGTTTGAAAAGATAGTAGAAGTTGGAATTTTGTTTGATTTTTATGGTAAGCTTCTAAGCAACAAGCAGTATAATATTGTTGAATTGTACTATCTTCACGACTTGTCTCTGAGTGAGATAGGAGAACAACTTCAGATAAGTAGACAAGGAGTTTATGATATATTAAAAAGAGCTGAAAAATCTTTATATACGTATGAGGAAAAGCTTAGGCTGGTTAAGAAATTTAATGACAATAATAAAAAAATTGAGGAAATTTTAAAATATACTAATGATATTATCCGAGAATGTGAGAAGAATGATTTAAAAAATATCAGTGACAATATAGTTGAAATAAAAAAAATGGCGTTACAGATATTAAAAAATAACCAGGAGGTTATAGAATGATTTTCGAAGGCTTAGCAGATAAACTTCAAAGTACTTTAAATAAATTGAAAAGTAAAGGAAAACTCTCTGAGAAAGATGTTAGTGCAGCTATGAGAGAAGTAAAACTAGCTTTGCTTGAAGCTGATGTTAATTTCAAGGTTGTTAAAAAATTTATTCAGAGTGTTAAAGAGCGAGCTGTTGGTAAGGAGGTTATGGAAAGCTTAACTCCTGGTCAGCATGTTATCAAAATAGTAAATGAAGAGCTAACTAGTCTTATGGGTGAAACTGAAAGTAAGATTGATTTTGCTTCAAATTCTACAACTGTAATTATGATGTGTGGTTTACAGGGGGCAGGTAAAACAACTACAACTGGTAAGTTAGGAGCCTTGCTAAAGAAAAAAGGCAAAAGACCTTTATTGGTAGCTTGTGACGTATATAGACCTGCTGCTATTAAACAGCTTGAGGTTGTTGGAAGTAAAGTTGAGGTTCCTGTATTTTCTATGGGTGACAAGCAAAATCCTGTAAATATAGCAAAAGCAGCTATTGAGCATGGAAAGAAACATGGAAATGATGTGATAATACTAGATACAGCAGGTAGATTACACATAGATGAAGATATGATGACAGAGCTTCAAAATATCAAGAATGAAGTAAAACCAAATGAAATTTTATTTGTTGTAGATGCAATGACAGGTCAGGATGCTGTTACAGTTGCTCAGACCTTTAACGAGAAATTAGAGATTAATGGTGTCATCTTAACTAAGCTAGATGGTGATGCAAGAGGTGGGGCTGCTTTATCAATTAGAGCGGTTACTGAAAAACCAATAAAATTCGTTTGTATGGGAGAGAAACTAGACCAATTGGAAACGTTCCATCCAGATCGAATGGCTTCAAGAATTTTAGGAATGGGTGATGTACTAAGTCTTATTGAAAAAGCACAAGCGAATTTTGATGCTCAAAAGGCTCTTGAACTAGAAAAGAAGCTGAGAACTCAGCAATTTACTTTTGATGATTTTTTAGAACAGTTAGAACAAATGAAAAATATGGGACCATTAAGCCAAATTTTAGAAATGATCCCAGGAGCAAATTCAAAGCAGCTTAAAAACATTAGTGTAGACGATAAGGAATTAGTTAGAATAGAAGCTATCATAAAATCTATGACAAAAGCTGAAAGACACAATCCTACTATTATAGATGGTAGTAGAAGAAAGAGAATTGCAGCAGGAAGTGGTACAAAGATACAAGATGTTAATAAGCTGTTAAAGCAATTCAAGGAAACTAAAAAAATGATGAAGAAGTTTTCTGATATGGGAAAAGGCATGAAGAAAAAAGGTAAATTTAATTTTCCATTTTAATTATTGCTAATAATTTATTTATATATTTTTAAGGTTTTAATGAAAAAGGAGGTGAAAAAATGGCTGTTAAAATCAGATTAAAAAGAATGGGTGCTAAGAAAAGACCATTTTATAGAATAGTAGTTGCTGATTCTCGTTCTCCAAGAGATGGAAGATTTATTGAAGAAATAGGATTTTACAATCCAGTTGTAGAACCAAAGGAAATAAAGATAGATGACGAAAAAGCAATTAAATGGCTGAAAAATGGTGCAAAAGCTACTGATACTGTTAGTGATTTGTTTAAGAAAAACGGTATATATGAAAAATTTGAAGAATCAAAAAATGATTAATTATTGCCTTTAGGGGGTGAATCAAAGTGAGTGAATTAGTAGAAATTATTGCTAAATATCTTGTTGATAATCCAGACGAAGTTAGAGTTAATGAAGTTGAAGGTACTCAATCAATTATCATAGAATTAAAGGTTGCACCAGAAGATATGGGCAAGGTTATAGGAAAACAAGGAAGAATAGCAAAGGCAATTAGAACTGTTGTTAAAGCTGCTGCTATAAAAGAAAATAAGAGGGTTTCTGTTGAGATAATCCAATAGATTTTAGACCTATTCCCCCACTAGTAGTGGGGGTTTGTTATAATGGGAAAGAATACTAATTTTGCACTAATTTTATGAGACTTTATAGCAAATTTCATACTTGTATGCACATTTAAAATATTAGTTTATTCATAAGCAATAATGTAAACTTAGAGCTTTAGTAATAGATTGCTTTTTTTAGGGAATAATTATATATAAATTTATCCGATAGCTTACAATCCTAATATTCCCACTTCTGCTTGTGGGAGTAAAGGATTGCATAGCTCCTGGATTGGTTCAATAAAATTTCACTTTATGGCAGGTGTTTTTATATGGCTAACTATATCCAAATTGGTAAAATTGTAAATACTCATGGTATAAAAGGTGACCTAAAGGTTATTCCTTTAACAAATGATAAAGCTAGATATGAAGTTTTACATGATGTATTTATTGAAGGAGAAAATGAAAAATTCATTATCGAAAAGGTATGGTATAAGAAAGATTCAGTAATGGTAAAATTAAAAGGATATGATAATATTAATGATGTAATAAAGTTTAAAGATAGGTTTTTATTAATTGAGGAAAAGGATGCTATCGATCTACCTGCAGATACTTTTTTTATTTTCCAGATAATTGGATTGAAGGTATATACAGTGGATAATAAAGCTATAGGCGAAGTTGTAGATGTTTTGCAGCCTGGTGCTAATGATGTATATGTTATAAGTAATAACGGAAAGGAATTATTAATTCCAGCAATTAAAGAGGTAGTTAAAAAAGTGGATCTTGAAGAAAACAAGCTAATTATTGATCCTATCGAAGGAATGATATAATGAAAATTGATGTTTTAACCCTGTTTCCTGAGATGTTTAATTCTCTAAATTATAGCATTATTGGAAGAGCTATTGATTCTAGCTTAATTTCTATAAACTATATAAATATTAGAGATTTTTCTCAAGACAAGCATAATAGAGTTGATGATTATCCATATGGTGGAGGTCCTGGAATGGTGATGAAGCCAGGTCCTATTTATAGAGCTTTAGAAAGTGTAAAGACAAAGGATTCAAGGGTAGTTTATTTAACGCCAAAAGGAAAGGTTTTTAATCAATCAATTGCAAATGAATTGTCAAGTGAACAACATTTAGTTTTATTATGTGGACATTACGAAGGAATTGATAATAGAATAATTGAGCATTATATTGATGATGAAATTTCAATAGGTGACTATGTATTAACTGGTGGAGAAATTGCTTCTATGGTAGTTATAGATTCCGTTGCAAGATTAATACCTGGAGTTTTAGGTAAGGATGAATCTTATATCGATGAATCACATTATAATGGATTATTGGAATACCCTCAATATACTAGACCTAGAATTTTCAATGGTTCGGAGGTGCCAGATGTTTTGATTTCTGGAAACCATAAAAAAATTGATGAGTGGAGAAAAAAACAATCCTTGAAAGTCACCTACTTAAATAGAATTGATTTATTAAACATGAAGAGTTTTAGTGAGGAAGAAAAAAAGCTTCTCAATGAGATCAAAAATGAGTTAGAAGTCGAAAAATAGTTGTATTAATGGTATATATATGCTATAATGAATTTTGTTGTAATACGGACGGTCCTCTGTTTTTAAAATTAAAATAAGAACGTCTATGTGGAAGGGAGGTATAATCATGGATGTAATTAAGTTAATTGAGCAAGAACAAATCAAGAAAGATATACCTGATTTTTTTGTAGGAGATACTGTTCAGGTTCATTACAGAATTAAAGAAGGTAATAGAGAGAGAGTACAGGTATTCCAAGGTACTGTACTTAAAAAGCAAGGTGGGAGCACAAGAGCTACATTTACTGTAAGAAGAATTTCTTATGGTGTAGGTGTAGAAAGAACTTTCTCTCTTCACTCACCAAAAATCGAAAAGATTGCTGTAACTAGAAGAGGTAAAGTTAGAAGAGCTAAGCTTAACTATCTAAGAGATAGAGTAGGTAAAGCCGCACGTGTTAAGGAAAAACGTAGATACTAATTTTTATTGGGACTGTTTACAGTCCCAATATTTATTTTAGGACATATATGACTAAAAACAATATAGATTAGAAATAATTAAACTATGAAAGATGTTAGTTTTAATCTGAAAGAAAATTTTCTGGAATAAGAGGTACTAAGAATTTGTATTATTATCCTCGCTGTTCAGATATACACCACTTCTTTGATTTAAAGTTAAATTAAGAAGTGATGTATATGTTTCATGACGCGGATAATAATACATATTCAAGCGTGAAGGTTTTCATAACATTTTGTGCCTTGAGTATAGACGAAGGGAATGATTGATAAATGAATATTCAATGGTATCCAGGACATATGAAAAAAACACGAGATGCTTTGCAAAAGAACTTGAAGCTTGTTGATGTTGTGTTTGAATTATTAGATTCCAGAATTCCGAATAGCAGTAAGAATCCTCAGATAGATGAGATAGTAGGCAATAAGCCAAGAGTTGTTATTTTAAACAAATGTGACCTTAGTAGTGAAAAGGAAAATAATAAATGGGTAAATTATTATAAAGAGAAGAATATTAGTGCTATTCTTGTTAATGCAGCATCTGGAAAAGGAACTAAACAAATAATAAATGAAGCTAATATAGCTATGAAGGAAAAAATAGAAAGGTTAAAGAAAAAAGGAATTATGAATAGACCTATTAAGGCTATGATAGTAGGTATTCCAAATGTAGGTAAGTCTACATTGATAAACTCTTTAGCAGGTAGGAAAGGTGCTAAGACTGGCAATAGACCTGGAGTGACTAAAGGAAATCAGTGGATCAAATTAAGAGGTAATTTAGAGCTTTTAGATACACCAGGTATACTTTGGCCAAAATTTGAAGATAAGCAGGTTGGATTTAATCTAGCATTTACAGGAGCAATAAGGGACGAAATAATGGATACTGAAACTTTAGCATTAAGATTAATTGAGAGATTATTAATACTTGATCCAAAGCTTCTTATCCAGAGGTATAATGTTGATACTGAAGGCTTAACTGGAATAGAGGTTATGGATAGCATAGCAGTAAAAAGAGGTTGTATTGTAAAACGTGGAGAAATTGATTATGCGAGAGTAGCGCATCTTGTTTTAGATGAGTTTAGACGCGGTAAAATAGGGAGAATTACTTTAGAGACTCCAGAGTATATGATCTAATAGTATTAGGTGAAAACCTTCCTGTACAGGTATTTAACTAAATTTTATAGTTATTTACCTATAATTGGAGGTTTTTTTAAATTGAAAATCATGTACGTTTAAAGGAGTTCAATGATATTTTTAGAATTTATGTATAGAATGGAGGGATTTTAATTGCTTACAATTGAAAATGAGATAAGAAAAGAAGGATATAAATATATTGCTTGTATAGATGAGGTAGGAAGAGGATGTCTAGCAGGTGACGTAGTTGCATGTGCAGTTATTATGCCAAAGGATTTAATTATTGAAGGTGTAAAGGATTCAAAGAAATTAAGTGCAAAGAAAAGAGAAGAATTGTACGATATTATTATAGAAGAGGCAATTGCAGTTGGTATTGGAAGTGTGGATTGTAAAACTATTGATAATATTAACATTAAAAAAAGTACACATTTAGCTATGAAGAAGGCTATATCAAATTTGAAGGATAAGGAAGGAAATAAAATTTCTCAAGATTTTTTATTAATTGATGCTGAAAGATTAGATATAAATATTCCTCAGAAAAGCGTTATTAAAGGAGATGAAAAATGTCATGGTATCGCAGCAGCATCAATAGTTGCTAAGGTATATAGAGATAGACAGTGTATTAAGTGGGCTAGAGAATATGAAGGATATGGATTGGATAGAAATAAAGGTTATGGAACAAAAGAACATCGTCAGGCAATTAAGGAAAAAGGACCAACACCTATACATAGAATGAGTTTTTTAAAGAATATTTTAAATCAGAATGAACAATTAAGCTTATTGGAGGAATAATCTGAAAGAAATTAGCATAGTAAAAGTGGTAGCAAGGATTTGAATTATTACACTCGCTGTTCAGGTATACAGCACTTCTTTGAAATGAGATTATGGTAAGAAGTGCTGTATACGATTCACGACTCGTGTAATTATTCAAATCCAAGCATGAAGAGATTTCATAACTTTTTGTGCCTTGTGAGCAAGGAATGTTGGTTAATCTCAAAGAAAGTAGCATAGTAAAAGTCGTAATAAGTATTTGAATAACATTTTGTGCCTTGAGTACATATGAAAGGAATGTTTGTAAAATGAAAATAAGTAACCTAACCTCTCATAGTATACAAAGTAATTTTTATAATAAGGATAATTCATTAAAAAAAGGTGATATTATCGAAGGTACAATTGTTGAAAAGAAAGGGAATAATGTTACCATTGATTTAGGTAATGGAAATTTAATTAAAGGTAAAATTCAAGTTCCTCTTAACTGTCAAGAAGGACAGCATGCTGCATTAATTATAAAAGAGGTTAGTGATTCAAAAATTATTTTGGCATCAATATTAGAGGATAATAAAGCAATGAATCAAGACGATATTCTTGCTAAAAATATTTTAAATGAATATGGATTGATAAGAAATGAAAGAAATATTGAAATAATAAGTGCATTAATGAAGTTTAAGATGCCAATAAATGAAAGCAACATTTATAAAATGACAGGAATGATAGATAAATTAGAAGACATAATGAATATAAGCGAAAATGAAAAATTAGAGCCGATTACATCTGTAAATAATCCTCTAGATATTGAGATTGACAAATTTATCAAAAATAATATTGAGAATGGTTCAAATGCAGATGATAGTATGACAAAATATGTTTTAACTGAGCTTGAAAAAATCATATCTAATGGCAATGTAGATTCAAGTACAATAAAAAAGATTGCGTTCTTAATTAAGAATGATATGAATATTTCTCTAAACAATATTAAATTTTTATCAGATATTATTAATAATAAGGATTTTATTGAAGGAGAGCTTACTGAGTTAATAA
>DAOUQG010000232.1 GCA_030625765.1 Thermohalobacteraceae bacterium
CTTTATTACGTAATTATGACAATGCTATTATCTTCCTTATTATGTGCTATAATTAATATATAAATAAATGAGGGAGATGATTTAGTGAATGGTATAGTACTAGTACTTATAATATCAATATATCTCAGCTTAGAAATTGCAAGTAGGGATACAAATAAAGCATATAAAGACAGATAGAAGTTTGATTGTTTAATTATCTAAACAAACTTCTATCTGTCTTTATTTTATGACTAATTTTCGTTTCAACAATACAATTCAGTCATCAGACTCACAATATGCTTTTTCTTATCATGATTGATACAACTTTTATGCTCTTACCTATGTCTTCTCATTTATTAAATATCAATTAAATATATACATAGCAGTACCCATATTAACTGCATTATGTTTTTTTATTTTCTTCTCTAATTCTAATATCTTTAAAATTTGTTAAAAACTATTTCACCCCTTCTCTCAATTATTAATCCCATAAAATAATTCTTTTTTCATAAAATGAATAATATCCTAATCTATTGGTTATACTAATTAAATGTAAATTTTTAAAAAGGAGAAAAAAGCATGAAGGGAAATATAAAAATAAATTTTTTCATATATTATATAATTTTCTGTTTAATAGTTAGCTTTTGTATTGCAATGTATATAAACAATATTACATTAAAATCAAATGATAAACCCACAAACTATAACAATATGTCTTTTGTAAATATTTATCAAGAAATTGATTACGAAGCTACACTCACAGCCAAATTATATGAAGATTTACCCAAAGTAGAAACAAATTTCACACCTCAAGACAGTGATCTTATCATAGATAATTTGGATGAATACAAGCATACTGTCAAAAAAAATACAGTTTTTGATAAAGCATTAAGAATATCTCAAACATCTTCACTTACTCAAAGTACTGCAGAAATTATTGTGAAATATTCTGAAAAGCTTAACTTGCCAATATCTTTAATATTGGCAGTAATAGAACATGAAAGTAATTTTGATCAATTTGCTGTTGGCTCACATCAAGATAGGGGCTACTGTCAGATAATCCCAAAAACCGAAAAATGGTTAGCTGAAAAATTTGGTCATATTCTTAATATAGAGTATAATCCAGAAAGGATTTTTGATCCTGAATATAATATTGGTTTGGGAATACTATATCTACATGTTCTAAGAAAAACTCAAGGTGAAAATTATCATAAAATTCTATCTAGTTACAACCGCGGAACACATAACTTAAGAAAATACTATGAGAAGCATGGTACTTATGTAACTAGATATTCAAGAGGAGTTCTTAGAAAAGAGAAAAAATACATAAACGTAAATTAATACTATAGCAATTTTCATCTTTTATCTATATTACTTAATTGTTTAAGTGTCTCTTCAATGAGCTTCATATATTCAGTTTTTGATTGGATTTTACTTAAACAAAATATCCTCATATCTCTATTTAATTCATTGTTTTCAAATATGTTTTTATAATCCTCTATCTCCTGTTTTACTTGTTTAAGCTTATAAGACCATTGATTAATGATATTCATTTTATTCCTCCAATTGATCTAAAATCAATAGACACTCACTTATATAAGTGGGTGTTTTAACTTTCCCTACTTAGATAGGAGTAGAATCTTCTACCAAAGCATCGATGTTTAGCTTTAGCTATAAGTAGATTACCAAAATCTTTGATTTTGAGTAAGTCACTTAGTTTCTTCATCAAACGAGTTCACTTGTAGTTTAAAATAAAACAACTTACAATCTAACGTTATTTTCCCTTAATGCTTACCAATATATATATCAAATTAATATATATTCTCTATTTTTTAGTATAAACAGAAATGATTGTTTCAATGTTGTTAAAAAATTGTCAAGAGAATTCGAGTATGTTATAATTTAAATGTATTCATAACAATATGAATTTTATAGAATAGGGGGGCTGAAAATGTGCAATAAAGTAAAATGCATGTGTCCAGCTAAGGATTGTGAAAATCATGGAGATTGTGAAAAGTGCATTAAAGCTCATTTAGGAAAAAAGACACCAGTCTTTTGTATGAAGGAAACTGAAAGAAAATAACACAAGCTATGTTAGAAATCATGATAATCTAAAAACCTCTTTGGCAAGATTATGCTAAAGAGGTTTTTTCAATATCTGAATTGCTTTGTTTATATCCTGTGGAAGCTCTGCTTTTATATTAATTCTTTTTTGAGTTCTAGGCGTTTTAAATTCTAATGAATATGAGTGCAACGCTTGTCTATCAATTAGTTTACTAGGTTTATTATATAAGGTATCTCCTAAAACAGGATGTCCTATGTGATCCATATGCACCCTGATTTGATGAGTTCTGCCAGTAGTGATTTGAACTTCTAACAAAGTAGCTTCTTTATATTGTTCTACTACCCAATATTTCGTTCTAGAAGGTTTTCCATTTTCTAAAACAACATTTTTTACAGAATCGTTTTCATCTTTACCAATACATTTATTTATTTCACCATTCTCCTTCTCCACAACACCTTCAACTAAAACAAGATATTTTTTTACAACTTTATCTTCATCAAATTGCTTTGACATCTGCTGATGACCAAAAGGGTTTTTTGCTACTACTAAAATTCCTGATGTATCCATATCTAAGCGATTTACAAATCTTATTTTCTTTTGAATATTATGTATCTTATAATAGTATGCCAGCGCATTTGCAATAGTTCCACACTTATGACTCTTTGTTGGATGCACAACGATTCCAGGATTTTTATTAATTATTAGTAGATCATAATCCTCGTATACTATATCAATAGGTATATTTTCTGGAATATACTCATGACTTTCATTTTCCATAAACAATATAATACTGCCTTCCTTATCAATTATTTGATTCCTTTTTATCTTTTTACCATTAAATGTTATACCCTTGTTTTTATATAACTTTCTAAATAGCCTTCCTGAGATGTCAAATTGTTTTTCTAATACTTCTTCGATGGTTTTTTGACTTGGTTTTACATTATATATTATTGTATTTTCATTTTCTATTTTTTTCAAAAGATACACCTCCAGTTTCCTAATCAAAATAAATGATGTATAATATATTTGTATATAATATACATAGTATAACATATAAATATTATACAGCTTTAGGAGGAATAGTTTTGTTTCATAATGATGATAACCGAATTATTAATATAATATACAATGATAATAAAATGTCAATTATTACAGCAAATAAGCTAAAAGAAAAGCTTGAAGCCATAGGATTTAAAATTGCACCAACCTATGATTATAATGCGGAGTTAAATATATGTATAGGTGGAGATGGTGCTTTTCTTCGTGCTGTTCACAATTATAGTTTTCCAAACATCCCTTTTGTGGGTATCAATACTGGTCACTTGGGATTTTTTCAAGAGTTATCTCCTGAAAATCTTGATAGATTTATTGAAGCATATTTAAACCGTAACTACACTATAGAAGAAATATACTTAGTTGAAGCAATTATTTGTACAAGAACTAGCTGTATAGAGCTTATTGGTATTAATGAAATTGTAATAAAAGGAATTGAGTCCAAGGTGATACATTTAGATGTATCCATTGCTGATAATTATCTTGAAAGATTTAGTGGAGATGGTCTAATTATTTCTACTCCAACTGGTAGTACAGCTTATAACTATTCAGCAGGTGGAAGTATAATATTTCCTACACTTAAAGTATTGCAAATGACACCTTTATCTCCAATTACCTCAAAAGTTTATCGTTCTTTAACAACAAGTGCTATTGTACATCATGATATGATTATAAAGGTTAATCCTGAATATAGAGATGAAAATTCTATATTAATTGTAGTAGATGGTATACAACATACATATGATAATATTATTGAAGTAAACCTCAAATTATCAGATATGACTATAAATAAGCTTGCTCTTGACCCGAACTATTTTTGGTGGAATTTAAAGGATAAATTCATTTAAACTTTTACTACTTTCAGTGCTTTCAAACTTGCAAATTCCTATCAAAAACCAAATATAGATTGATAGCTGTGCAAATAATGATACTGCATCTATAAGACCGTAAAATAGTAATGATAAATAATATATAAAAGAAATAGTAGTAATAATTCCTACATCTGTTGATTTGAAAATGTTTTTTCTCATTCTTAGCCAAATATTTTTTATAAAAGCTAAGTATGCTATACCTCCTAGTATTCCTAAATCCATAATTAACTGCAAATATATATTATGGACATGCCAAATATAGCTATTAATAGTATTTGAATA
>DAOUQG010000044.1 GCA_030625765.1 Thermohalobacteraceae bacterium
GCATATAAGCGATTAGTTAGGAAATATCATCCAGATCAGTATTCAAATAATCCATTATCAGATTTAGCTGAGGAAAAGCTTAAGGAAATTAATGAAGCATATAATCAATTAATGAAAAATAATAACGGAAATTATTATCATAAAGACAACAATAGTTGGAATAGGCAACAATACAATGGTAATGATCAGAATATATTCATGAAGATTCGAAATCTAATAAATATGGGGAATTTAGCTCAAGCTGAACAGTTACTTGAAGGGATATCTAGTAGAAATGCTGAATGGTATTTTTTGAAGGGAACTATTCTACTTAGACGTGGATGGCATGATCAAGCCTATCAGCATATTAACAAAGCTGTTCAAATGGAACCTGGAAATCCTGAATATCGTTCTGTACTAAATAATATGTCCTATAGAAATACAACCTATAGAGATTTTGGACATAGTAGAGGTTATAGGAGAGATCCATCTGCATGTGATATATGTCAATGCTTGATATGCTCTGATTGCTGTTGCGAGTGTATGGGAGGAGACCTTATTGAATGCTGTTAGAAGGGGATTATAGTTATGAGTGATATACATAAAAAAGATCATAGCTTAGCTAAAAAAGTAGCGTATGGCGGAATTATAAATTTGCTAACATTAGTTTCATTATATTTTGCTTCGATATTACCTACTAGTAGATTATTTTTCTTTGGTATTAGTACAGTTTTTTTAGCTATTATAGTTATTGAATTTGGAGTGCTTTCTGCAATATATACATATATTTCAATATCTATCCTTGGGTTGATTATCAATTATAATAAATTAACTCTTATACCTTATATAATGTTTTTTGGGTATTATGCAATTATAAAGTATTACATTGAGAAAATTAATAATTTGATAATTGAGTGGATCATTAAGCTAATGTTGTTTAATGTAGCTATAATTATGATGTATATGTTTATGAAAAATGTTCTAATTGGAAATATTGATATAAATTTACCACTTTGGGTAATTGTAATAGTCGCTCAAGTTATTTTTATTGTCTATGATTATTGTTATAGTATAGCGATATGGTATTTTAGGAGTAAATTAAGAAAAATGAGATAGGCATTACTTTACAAAAAAACTATGAGAATTCATCCAAGGAATATGGAACAAACGAATATAAAATATCGTCTTATTTATAACATGTAAGATATTTAGCTTTATTATAAAGAACTAGATTAATTTGTAGTACTTACATGTAATATATTACATAATAGGAGACGATAAAAATGAAGAAAAATGTTTTAATTGTTTGTGTATTGTTAATAGTAATTGGGTTTACAGGGTGTACAAATAGTAACATAACTGCAAATGCAGAAGATAAAGTTAATTCATCAGAGGAAACTCAAGATTATGAAACAGTTGGAAAAATAATTAAATTTAGTGAAGATCGTGTTCATGTTTTAACAGGAGATATAGCAAGTGTTTTTAAGGTGGATAGAGAAAAAATAAAGGATTTTTACTTAGGTGAAACGGTAGGGGTTAAAAAGGTTAATGAGTTTGTTTTAGAGAAATATGAAACAAAGGATTTTGATGTAAGATTTACAAATATGGGTGAGAGAATTTTAGAAGCTTACGGAGAAGTTAAGGAAGTTAATAAGGACAAATTTATTATTACATCAGAGGGTAGAGATTTAGAATTTGAATCATATGATAATATATCTTTAGAGAAGGGGTCAGAAGTATTAGTTGAATATTTGGAAAGAGAAAATAAAAATATACTAATTAATTACTATGCTGAAAATTCTAAGCTAAAGGTTGTTATTAACAATATAAAAAGAGCTGAAAATTCAGGAGTAATGATACTAGACACTGAAGATATAGATGGAACTAAGTATGAAGTATATGTATTAGCGGAAACAGTATTGAATTTCAATCATTCTGAAATAAAAAAAGATGATGAGATTACTGTCTATCCTGAAGTTATTAGAGAAAGCTGCCCTGCACAAATAGATGCTAAAATGATTAAGAAGTAGTGCAAATATCAAAGGATAAATAGGTATATTTTAGAGAGCTTATGTTTTTATAGGCTCTTTTTTGTGTTTTGTTTGTTTTTTAATATTAACCTTGTTAATTAGCAAATTTTATGCTATACTAAGTCAGAATTATAATTAAATAAGACAGTTCGAAACCATCCTGTCTGTAAACAAAACTAGGGCCAGCTATCTTTCATTTGATAGTTATTGAATTATGGGGCTCTAATGCCTTTTTTTTGTGCTTTATTTTATGAAACATTTATAGAAAACCATGTATCGAAAGGATAGATTTTATGAAAAAGATTGGTATAACAACAACTGTTCCTGTAGAAGTATTAATTGCAGCAGGTTATAAGGTTATAGATTTAAACAATGTTTTTGTAACAGCAGAAGATTATCAAAAATATCTAGACATAGCAGAGAAGGATGGATTTCCCAAAAATCTTTGTGCTTGGATAAAGGGGATATATGGAGCTTGTATTTATAATGGAATAAGTGAAATAGTTGGAGTAGTAGGAGGAGATTGTTCAAATACGAAAGCATTAGTTGATGTACTTAGTATGAAAGGAATAAAAGTGCATTTTTTCGCTTACCCTCATGAGCGTAGTATTGAGAACGTAAAATCTGCAATAGATGATTTTATGAAAACCTTCAACGTTAGTCTTGATGAGGTTGAAGAGATTAGAAAAAGGTTGAATGAAATAAGGTTACAACTAATAAAAATTGATAAGTTAACTTATATAGATAATAAGGTGAGTGGATTTGAAAACCATTTGTACCAAGTAAGCATGAGTGATTTTAATGGTGATGTTGATAAATATGAAAGGCTTCTGATAGAAAAAGTAGATGAACTCAAAAAAAGAAATCCAAATGATAAGAAGCTTAGATTAGCTTATTTAGGTGTACCACCAATGACAGCAGATTTATACGAATTTGTAGAAAAATTTGATGCTCATTTTGTATATAATGAAGTTCAAAGAGAGTTTGCATTTCCTCGCTTTGCTGAAGCTGAGAATATTTATGAACAATATTATGATTACACTTATCCTTATGATATAGATTTTAGGTTACAGATAATAAAAGATCAGATAAATGAAAGAAAAATTGATGCAGTAATCCATTATACTCAAGCATTTTGTCATAGAGCAATTGAGGATATTATTATTAAGGAAAAATTAAACATACCAGTATTAAATATTGAAGGCGATAAATCAACTAATTTAGATGCACGAACAAAGCTTAGAATTGAAGCTTTTCTAGACATGCTTATAGATATGAAGGAGATGACGAAGTGAGGGTATTAGGAATAGACCTTGGAAGTAGAGAAGTTAAGGCAGTACTAATGGAAGATAACAACATAATCAAAACATTTCAGGTTAGTACAATGTCATTTTATAGAGATTATTGTAGCTATGATGAGAAGATAGTTGTTGATTTAGATAAGCTAGGAATAAATAATATTGACACTGCAATTTCAACTGGATATGGTAGGAATAATACCGATCTTAAGAAATTCAAAGCAATTAATGAGATTAAAGCTCATGTTTACGGAGTTTTTTTTCAAACAAAGCTAAAAGATTTTATTCTGCTTGATGTTGGTGGGCAAGATGTAAAAATTGTAAAAGTAGAAAAGGGTATTATAACTGATCTTGAATTGAATGATAAATGTGCAGCTTCATGTGGTAGGTATCTGGAAAATATGGCTAGTGTATTAGAAATTCCTTTAGGTGAAATGTTCGAATTTCATCAAAATCCTATTGAGCTAAATTCAACATGTGCTGTTTTTTCTGAATCTGAACTTATTGGAAAGATTGCTGAAGGAATTGATATAGAAAGGTTATGTGCTGGAGTAAATTATTCGCTTTATAAAAGAATTCATCCACTTTTGACTAAATTTAAGGGACATAGATTAGTACTTTCAGGTGGAGTAGCAGATAATAAATCACTCATAAAATATCTTGAGAATGATTATAACGAAATAATAGTCTTAGATGAGCCACAGCTTAATGGCGCAATAGGATGTTGTTATTACGGATATAGATTGAGCAAATAAAAACGGAAGCAAGAGGCGGTTTTCTTGCTTCCTATAGTATCCTTATTTATTTCCTCTAATTTTAAGCATGTTTCTAACTTTTCTAACTCCTTCAACATCCATCGCCACTTCTCTAGCAAATTCAACCTCGCTTCTATTATTTACATATCCCATTAGCCGAACAATACCATGATTAACATCGCAGGTTATGTCATTATTGTTTATACGTTGGTGGACATTATTGTTTATAGTTACATCATCATATTCACCCACAGTAGTTATATTTATATTATTAACTACATCTTTTACTCCTCTAACCTTTGAAGCGATAGCCATTGCTAGATGCACATCCTTTAAGGTTTTAGCATGACCTACTAAATTTGCAACACCATCATCAACCTTAATACCTACTGCTCCAACTTTATCCTTTGATTCTGATGTAAATAAATTGTCTCTTATCTCTTTTTCAATATGTTTATCAGTAAATTGTCCATCCATACAGACAGTAATACAGTTTTCAACTCTTCTTACACCTTTAACTCCTCTTGCAACTTCTTCTGCAAATTTTTTTTCAGATAATACATCTACTATACCTGATAACTGAACACTAGCATCTCTACACGTTACGTTGATATCCATAGCTGAACCCTGCATTTCTTCTTCGAGTTGATCCTTTATATGGTCAACTATTAATTCATCCTTAGTTAAATGATTATTTTTATCTTTGATATTCATACAAAACTCCTTTCATAAATATATTATTAATGTGATTTTTTTCAAAAACACTGAATTAGAAAATCAATTAATATCGTTGAAGACAAGATTTCAATTTCACTATGATTTTTTTCAAAGTTAATAAAGATTTCATATTTATATCTTTTCTCATATTTAAAGTAAATATGACTAATTATAAAATCAAATTGATTAGATTTTTTTTATGAGTATATTTATTAAAATGTTTTAGAATAATAGTATTAGAAAAAAAGATTTGAGGTGAATAACTATGATTACAGCTGAAGTTGCAGTATACCCTTTGAAAACTTCAAGGGCAAGCACAATTATTAATAATTCAATTAATGCTTTAGAAAATACTAATGTTGAATACTATGTGAACTCAGTTAATACAAAGATAACTGGATCTAAAGCAGAGATATTTAACAGCCTAGAAGCTATGTTTACAGAAGCAGAAAGCAGCGGTGGAGAAGTAAGCATGGTAATTACAGTTACTAATGCATCTAGGTAGCTATATGAACTCCTCATGGGGGTTCTTTTTTTTTAGCTATATTATTCTAGACTTATTAAGAAAACTTAAATAATTTCGACTAAAGATTTGTTGCCTTAGTATTGATACACTTGTATAATAGGAATGACACTATAAAATTTAACTCATGAGGTGATGACATGTTAAGTATGTTGCTTAAGATAAGCAAAAGAAAAATAAGTATACCTTATATTGATACAGCTATTTTCTTAGGATTAATTACTGTATTTTTTGGTTATCTAGGTTATGTAATGGGTATAGATAATATGTTTTCTACAATAATGGCAACGTCATATCAATTATTGATAGATACAGTTTTTAAGATAATGGCTATAGCTGTTTTAGCTGGAGCTTTTGGTAAGCTAGCTATGGAATTTGGGTTAGTTAGTTTACTAAATAAAATATTTGCTCCAATGATGAGGCCTTTATTTAACATGCCAGGAGTTGCTTTTTTAGGAATAATAACTACTTACTTATCAGATAATCCTGCTATAATATCATTAGCGAAGGATAAAGACTATATCAGTTATTTTAAAAAACATGAAGTTCCATGTCTGTGTAATTTAGGAACTGCATTTGGAATGGGACTTATAGTAACAACATTTATGATTCCATTCGGATTTTTAAAAGAAGCATTAATCGGAAATGTAGGTGCTTTTATTGGATGTATAGTAAGTGTTAGATTAATGGCACGAAGTGCAAAAAAAGAGTTTAAGAAAAATGATATTATTGATATACAAAAGGAAAGTACGGAGACTATAAAGTCGAATTCAGAGATTACATCGTCATTAATTGAGCATAGTGAAGGAACCTTTTTTGAAAGATTCCTAAGTGCGTTTTTAGAAGGTGGGAAGCTTGGTGTAGATATAGGTCTTAGTATTGTTCCAGGGGTACTTGTTATTTGTACAATAATTATGATTTTAACCTTTGGACCAGCTGATCCATCGGTAGGATATCAAGGGCTTGCAAATGAAGGTGTTGAGCTGTTACCCAAAATTGGTGATAAACTTTCATTTATTCTAAAGCCTTTATTAGGATTTGAGCATCCTGAAGCTATTGCCTTTCCAATTACTGCTTTAGGCGCTGTTGGAGCAGCTTTAAGTGTAATTCCAAAATTCTTAGAAAAAGGAATTATCGGAGGAAATGAAATAGCTGTATTTACAGCTATGGGTATGTGCTGGAGCGGTTTCTTGAGTACTCATGTTGCAATGCTTGACTCTTTGGGACACAGAAAATTAATTTCTAAGGGTATACGGAGTCACGTAGTTGGTGGATTAGTTGCAGGGGTTGCTGCACATTATTTATATATCCTTATAAGTCTAATTTAGGTCTACGGTCACATTGTGACCGATTTTTTTTGATATTTGTTTAAAAAAGTAGAAAAAAATGATAAAATTGTATAAACGATAGATAAAAAACAAATGAGATTTGAGGGAGAGATTATTAGTGTCAAAAGGAGCAATGAAATATTATTTTATTCTATTAGGAATAGGTATTGGATTTATTTTTTCAGGTATTTATATTGTTTTAAATCCACAAGTAGAGCTCATATTTAAAGAGTATTCAGATGAGGAAATTCTTGAAAAAGCTGCTCAAATTCAGATTAATATGGCAATAGAGAATCAAAATTCTAATGATAATGAGGACAACCAGTCTTCAACTAATGAAGAAGAAAACAATAACAATGCTGAAGATACTCAAGATGTTTCGGATAGTGATATAGGACAAGATACAAATGACTACATAGATGAACAATCAGACAACCAAGAGAATACTGATAATCAAGAAGAGCAGGATAAAGAAAATGAAGATATCACCGATAATAATGATGTAAGTGACGATGAAAGTATAGATAATACAGAAAATGAAGATGATTATATTTATGTAAAAATAGACAAAGGTGATAGAAGTGAAGAAATAGCTAGAAAGTTCTATGAAAAAGGTGCTGTAGATGATCTTGCAGAATTTAATAAATATATAGAGAAAAATAAAGCAGAAAGAATACTAGATCATGGTATTTTTAAAGTTAAAGCTGGATCAGATTATAAAACAATATTAGACATGTTAACTGTTAATAATTGACATAGAACTCTAATAATTTGTTTTTCTAATACTGTTTTTAAATTGATAAGTTCATTAATTGACTATACTTAAGAAAATGAAGGGATCATATATTTATTTTAAATGAAAAGGTGGATTTTATGAACATTGATATTATGATTATGTTGTTATAACCTTCCATTTAATTGGTAATAATTGCAAACGGGAGGTAAGATTGTATGGCGACAAAACCAATGAAGCTTTTCGAGTTGTATGACGGGTTAAAAAACAATTTTTTATTTAATAATGATTTAAACTCTATTTATTTTCTTTTATCGTTATATGATCTTGAAGAAAATATTAGTAATATTTACCCTCAATACATATGTAGAAAAAGCATAAAAAGAAGGATTAAAAATATTCTAAAAAATAAAGAAAATAAAGATGATATTGCACAAAATATTAGTTATTTAATTCATGAGGATATTAATAGGATAGAACTTTGCTTTTATCTTGAAGGATATAAATATGGATATAATAACAATCGATTGGTTAATATTCTTGAAAGCAAAACTATTGAAATATTTGGTGTTGAAGGCATTCTTAAAAATAGTAATCTTTTTCATTTTATTAATGGAAATAGTGAAATATTAGAATTAAGAAATGAAATTAGAAAAGGTATTGAAAATTTAGAAAGAAAAAATAGATTTATCGAAGGTTTAGTGTATGCTTTTTCAAATAAAGTAATTAAAAAAAAGCTTATAAATATTGATAAGTACATAGATAAACAGTTGAAAATGGATATATTGCCAGGCAGCTTAAATATTAATGAAGTGAGTTATAAATTGGAGGATGAAGAACTAGATAAAGTTTATCATTCTATAGTAAAGCTTCTGATAAAAAATCTTAAGAATATTTATAAAGAAGCTTGTTGGCTAGCATTAAATGATAGAGTTATTAAAAGGTATTTATAAACAATATAGCAGCAAATATAGTTGTAATTTACGAATAACTATATTTGTTATTTTTTTTGAATTGGTATATTAATGCAAAAAATGGGAATAATAACCCTTTAGATAGTCTAGGAGGGATATTATGAAGAAACGCCATATAATTTCTATTTCTATAATATGTGTAGTGTTAATGATATTAGGGTTTTTTTATGGCTATAAGTTTGCGTATAGAGTTGGAAAAAAACCTAAGGATATTGCTCCTTATAATGATACAGAAGGAAACATGGGCAATTATGAGAATTTAGATAATGATATGCCTATTATTAAGTCAGATAATAGATATATTTCGCCTAATACTACAATAGAGTACATAATATATTATCTACAGTGTGGACATCACGAAAAAAAAGTTGGGAAAGCAACAAGTGACATGATTAACATGAATGAAGATATGTTTAAATCATTTATTCAAAGGCATAATCCAAGCTGGAGAGTTACTAGTTTTTCTCATGAAAAGGTAGTTATTGAAATAGATAAAGATCAGCTGTGCAAAAATCATTATGTAATTGGAGTCAAGGATGGAAAAATTGCTATATTCAAGATAGATGACAATGGAGAAAGAGTTTTACATTCTATACTGCAGAATGCCCCCATATCTATGTTAAAAACCATAGATCAGGAAAGACTTAAAAAGGGCATAGTTGTAAATAGTAAAGAAGATATATCAAACATACTTGAGAATTTTATTAGCTAGGAACTTAAATTATAGTTCCTAGCTTTTATTTTTAAAAAAATTACGAGCTAATATAATATTTAAAGAAAAAACTAATGATTTGGAGGATATTGAATTATAATATCGAATATATGTTTGTATAAGAAAACATGAAAGGAAGATAAAATGATTATAGTAGGATTAGACCCAGGTATTGCTATACTAGGCTATGGTGTTATACAATATAAGAGTAACAACTTTAAGGTTCTTGAATATGGTGCAATCACTACTGAACCTAGGGATTCTTTTCCATCAAGGCTAAAGATTCTATATGATGAGCTCACAGCTATATTAGAAAAATATAACCCAGATGCAGTAGCTATCGAAGAGCTTTTTTTTAATAAGAATGTTAAGACTGCGATAAATGTTGGTCAAGCTAGAGGAGTACAGTTATTAGCTGCAATTAATAAAGGATTAGATATCTATGAATATACACCACTTCAGGTAAAGCAAGGTGTTGTAGGCTATGGTAGAGCTGATAAAAAGCAAGTTCAAGAGATGGTAAAGCTTTTATTAAATCTTAAAACTGTACCAAAACCAGACGATGTTGCTGATGCGCTTGCTGTTGCAATATGTCATGCTCATTCAGGCATTTTTAAGGATGTGTTCAAAATTAAGTGATGGAGGGAAAATAATGTATCGATATATTAAGGGAATTATCGAAGAAATAGGTGATAGTTATGTTGTTATTGAGAATAATGAGATTGGTTATTTGATAAATACCTCTAGAAATACTATAAACTTTATTAAGAAAAATTCTAATGAATGTAAGATATATACACATTTAAACGTTAGAGAAGATGACATTAGCCTGTATGGGTTTATTTCAAAAGAGGAGTTAGATATGTTCCATCTGCTTCTTTATGTTTCTAAAATTGGACCTAAGGTGGCTTTAGGCATTCTTTCAGCTATGGTTCCAGCTAATATTAAGCTAGCAATAGTTACTAACGATGTAAATGCGTTAACTAAGGCTCCCGGTATTGGTAAGAAAACTGCAAATAGAATTATCCTTGAATTAAAAGATAAAATTGATGATAATATAGATGTTGTAAGTTCTAATATGGAGAATGAAATTCAAAATGATAGTGATGAAGTAATTGCAGCATTGAATACTCTTGGATATTCAAGAAATGAAGTGGCAGAGGCTTTATCCAAAATTGATACTAGTGGACTTAAGACAGAAGCAATTATAAAAGCTGCATTAAAACAATTAGCTAAGAAGTAGGAGAAGGAGCGAAGTACTTATGGATGAAAACGAAAACAGAATTGTTACTAAATTTACAACAAACGAGGATGTTGAAATTGAATCTACGTTAAGACCTAGAACTATGGATGAATATATTGGACAAGATAAAGCAAAGGAAAAATTAAAAATTTTCATTCAAGCTGCAAAGGGAAGAAATGAGTCATTAGATCATGTTTTACTATATGGACCACCAGGACTTGGCAAGACCACATTGTCAAATATTATTGCAAACGAAATGGGAGTAAATATTAGAATTACTTCTGGACCTGCTATTGATAGACCAGGAGATTTGGCAGCTATTCTTACTAATTTGGATGAAAATGATGTCTTGTTTATTGATGAGATTCATAGGCTTAATAGAAGTGTTGAAGAAATCTTATACCCTGCTATGGAGGATTATTCTCTTGATATTATTATTGGAAAAGGTCCTAGTGCAAGATCAATTAGATTAGATTTATCTAGATTTACTTTAATTGGTGCTACGACTAGAGCTGGGTTATTAACGTCACCTTTAAGGGATAGATTTGGAGTAATTTGTAGATTGGATTTGTATGATACTCAAAATCTTACTAAAATTGTAAAAAGATCAGCTCAAATTTTAAATGTTGAAATTCAGGAAGAAGGAGCTATTGAAATAGCTAGAAGATCAAGAGGTACACCACGTATTGCAAATAGGCTACTCAAAAGGGTAAGAGATTATGCAGAGGTTGTAGAAGATGGAGTTATCAATTTAGATGTTGCAAAGGCTGCTTTGAAGCTTCTTGAAGTTGATCCTTTAGGACTTGATAATATTGATAGAAAAATGATGCTAACAATAATAGAAAAGTTTAATGGTGGACCTGTAGGGCTAGACACATTGGCAGCTTCGACAGGGGAAGAAAGAAATACCATTGAAGATGTTTATGAACCATTTTTATTACAATTAGGTTTTATTAATAGGACTCCAAGAGGAAGGGTAGTTACTAAAGCATGTTATGATTATTTTGGCATTGAACCAAGCAATAATTAGCATGATGAATATGCAAGCTATTACTTGTACAAATGAAATATTTAAGGGGGCTTAAAATGAACAAGAAATTTATAATTATATTTAGTTGTTTCCTAGTTCTTGTTATTTGTTTTAGTAATATCTCTTTTGGAACAGGTGAAGGTACTCAAAAACAGTATTTAAAAGTAGGATTAAGTTCACCACTTATTAGTGATAAGCAGGTCAATTTATTAAGTGAAGATGGATTTAGCATAAAAGCATATACAGGTGAGTTTAAGGATATTCTAAATTTTGAGGATGATAGTATCTCAGTTAAACTGGACTATTACTTTGAAGAAAATGAAATAGAAAATGAACCAGAAACAAATACAGAAACAGGATTGTATCATATCATGATTGTCAATGACTATTATTCGTATGATGAAATACTTGAAAAAATCAATGAGTTTAAAAATAATGATATTCCTGCTTTTCCTTTTTATGATGGAAGCTTTAAAATATGTATAGGGAATTTTTTAGATCAAAATACAGCTGAGGAATATTCAAAAACATTGCAAAATGTAATGCAGGATGAAATTAGTATTTTACAAGATAATAAAAAAAGAATTATTATAGAGAATGATTTAGGACAAGTATTATTAATGTATGATAAGGATGCAAATATATACCTTGGCACTTTTAATAAAGACATTGAGTCTAGTTTAGTACAAGTTGAAGAGAAAAAGTATAGAGGGTATTTTACCTTTAATAGAATTGAAGATGAATTAATAGTAATAAATTATGTTTATCTAGAGCAGTATCTATATGGTGTAGTTCCAAGAGAAATGTCTGCTAGCTGGCCTTTGGAGGCTTTAAAGGCTCAGGCTGTAGCAGCACGAAATTATGGACTTATGAATATTGGAAGACATTATGAAAAAGGATACGACTTATGTGATTCTACTCATTGTCAGGTATATAGAGGATATGATTGGGAAAATATAAGAAGTAATCAAGCTGTAGATGAGACCGTAAATAAGGTTGTTAAATATAATGGCAAGTTAATTTCAACATATTATCACTCTTCTAGTGGTGGAAAAACTGATAACAGCGAAAATGTATGGAAATATGAGGTTCCTTATTTAAGAGCAGTTGATGATGAATTTTCTTTAGGTTCTCCTAATGATAACTGGCAATTAGTTCTTTCAAAGGAAGAACTACTAGAAAAGCTTAAAGTCAGAGATATTGATGTTGGTGAAGTTTTAAGTGTTGAGCCATTATCATACTCAGAGAGTGGAAGAGTACTTGAGCTAGCTATAAAAGGTACTAAAGGAACTCATATTTTAGAAAAGGATTATTGTAGAGTTGTTTTGGGTGGAAACTCTTTAAAAAGCAATATATTTGATGTTAAATCTGATGGAGAAGTATACGTTCTACGAGCAGGTAGTAAAAATGCTAACAAAATGACATTGAGTGAGGCTTCTTTTGTAACTGCTGATGGTATTGAAAGTGCTAATAGAGGCACTGTTGATAGAGAAAAGACAGTTGTAAAGGTTACTAATGGAGAAAGTGAAAAAATAGTTTCTTTAATTCCAAATGTATATGTTTTTGAAGGTAAAGGCTGGGGTCATGGTCTTGGTATGAGTCAATGGGGTGCAAAGAAAATGGCCGAAGAAGGTTATAGCTACGTGGAAATATTAGAATTTTATTATACAGGAGTAAAGGTAGAGTAAGAATAATCTGAAACAAAGGGTGATAAGGATTTAGACAATTACCCTCCCTGCTCAGATATACATCACTTCTTATTATTTAAGTTTAAGGAAAGAAGTGATGTATATGATTCGCGAATCGGGTAATCATCTAAATCCAAGTGTGTTATGTTTTATATAGAGTATTTTTTACTTGAACATCAGAGAAAGGAATGGATGTTAAATTGAAAAGACAGGATTTCTACTATGATTTACCAGAAGAGCTTATTGCTCAGCATCCCTCAGATAAAAGGGAAGAGTCTAGACTAATGGTTTTAGATAAAAATTCTGGTAAAATAGAGCATAAAATATTTAGAGATATAATTGACTATTTTTCAGAGGGTGATTGTTTAGTTTTAAATGATACTAAAGTTATTCCAGCAAGACTTTTTGGACAAAAAGCTGAAACAGGCGCAAAAATTGAGTTTTTGCTTTTAAAAAGGTTGGAAGATGACAAATGGGAGACGCTTGTTAAGCCAGGGAAAAAAGCAAAGGTTGGAACTGAGATTATTTTTGGTGATGGAATATTAAAAGGTGAGATATTAGATAGGACAGAAAGCGGTGGCAGAGTAATAAAGTTTTATTATGATGGTATATTTGAAGAAATACTTGATAAGCTAGGTGAGATGCCATTACCTCCATATATAACTGAAAAGCTTGAAGATAAGGAAAGATATCAGACTGTTTATTCTAGGAATGAAGGCTCAGCAGCAGCACCTACTGCGGGACTTCATTTTACTCATGAGTTATTAGAAAAAATTAGAAAAAAAGGAGTATCTATAGTATATATTACCTTACATGTTGGGTTAGGAACTTTTAGACCTGTTAAGGCAGAAAATATTCTAGAACATTCGATGCATTCTGAATATTATGAGGTTAGTAAAGAGGCTGTTGATACTATTAATAGAGTTAAAAATAATGGTGGAAGGATTTTTGCTGTTGGAACAACATCAACAAGAACGTTAGAAACTATTGGCGATGAAAATGGCTTTGTTAGTCCTAAATCAGGATGGACAGATATATTTATTTATCCTGGATATGAATTTAAGGTAGTTGATAGATTAATAACTAATTTTCATCTTCCTGAATCTACTTTGATTATGCTAATAAGTGCTTTGGCAGGAAGAGATAATGTTCTTAAAGCTTATGATGTGGCAGTTAAAGAGAGATATAGATTTTTTAGTCTTGGAGATGCTATGTTGATTAAATAAAAATATGAAAGAAATTACGGGACAAGGGGACAGGTACCTCGTCCCATTAAGTTCTGGGACGAGGTACCTGTCCCCTTGTCCCGTTAATCTTGATAATAATTTATTCTATTTTTAGGAGGCGAAAAATGGCTGTAAAATATGAATTACTTAAAAAAGCTACTGATTCAAAGGCTAGATTAGGAAAACTTCATACTCCTCATGGGGTGATAGAAACCCCTATCTTTATGCCAGTGGGTACAAAGGCTACTGTTAAGACAATGACTCCTGAGGAGCTTAAAAATATTGGATCTCAAATTATTCTAGGTAATACATATCACTTATATTTAAGACCTGGACATGAATTGATTGACGAAGCTGGTGGATTACATAAGTTTATGAACTGGGATGGTCCTATTTTAACAGATAGCGGAGGATTTCAAGTATTTAGCTTAGGTGATTTGAGAAAAATAAGTGAAGAGGGAGTTGAGTTTAGGTCGCATATAGATGGATCAAAGCATTTCATATCTCCTGAAAAGTCGATTGAGATTCAAAATGCTTTAGGCTCTGATATTATGATGGCATTTGACGAGTGTGCTCCTTATCCGAGTGACAGAGAGTATGTTAAGAATTCTCTGGAAAGAACTACTAGATGGGCTAAGAGATGTAAGGAGGCTCACAAAAAAACAGATACACAAGCATTATTTGGTATAGTTCAGGGAGGTATGTACAGGGATTTAAGGGAACAGAGTGTTGAGGAACTCTTAGAATTAGATTTCCCAGGATATGCAGTTGGAGGTCTGAGTGTTGGAGAACCAGCTGAACTGATGAATGAAGTTCTTGATTATACTACCCCATTATTACCTAAGAATAAACCAAGGTATCTTATGGGAGTAGGTAGTCCTGACTATCTTTTTGAAGCAGTTATTAGGGGAATTGACATGGCTGATTGTGTTTTACCTACTCGAATAGCACGAAATGGAACAGTGTTGACGAGCCAAGGTAAACTAGTAGTAAGAAATGCTAAATATAAAAGAGATTTTAGTAAGCTAGACCCTGAGTGTGATTGTTATACTTGCAAAAATTACTCAAGGGCATATATAAGACATCTAATTAATGTCGATGAGATACTTGGTGTAAGATTAACTACTATTCACAATTTACATTTCCTATTAAAGCTTATGGAAAACATAAGAGAAGCCATAAAAGATGATAGGCTTATGGAATATAGAGAAGAGTTTTATAAGAAATATGGTTATAGTGTGTAGTTATTACAAATTATTAATTACAAGTAGTTATTTAAAAAAAGAGGATTTTTAAAAAAAATATTGAATATACAAACTAGAAAGCAATAAAGACTTTACATTGCATAGATAAAACACCCTTGA
>DAOUQG010000171.1 GCA_030625765.1 Thermohalobacteraceae bacterium
ACATTTTCCACAAGCTGTACATTTTTCCTTATCAATTTTTGCTATTCCATCAACTATTTCTATAGCATCAAAAGGACAAACATCTTTACAAGTACCTAAGCCTAAACAACCATATTGACAAGCTTTGCTTCCACCTTGAACCATAGCTGCAGCCTTACAATCCTCTATACCGTTATATTCGAACTTTTCCTTTGCATTACACTCAGTACCTTGACAAATAACTCTAGCTACATACTTAACTCCAACATCTGCACTTACACCCATAACTTTTCCTATGCGTTCTGCACTAGCTGCTCCTCCAACTGGACAACCATTTACAGGTGCTTTTTCTGATGCTACTGCTTCAGCAAAAGCTGAACATCCTGGGTATCCACATGCACCACAATTTGCTCCAGGTAATGCAGCTTTTATCTGTTCTACTTTTGGATCAACTTCTACTTGAAAAACTTTTGATGCTATTGCAAGTCCTCCACCAAAAAGAAGTCCTAATCCTCCTAATGTTAATACTGGAAATAATATACTTTCTATCATTCTTTTTCACCTCCTAAACTAGTCCAGTGAATCCTAGAAAAGCAATTGCCATTAATCCTGCTGTAATAAGAGCGATAGGAAACCCTCTTAAGGACTCTGGTACATCAGCTAATGCAAGTCTTTCTCTAATTCCTGCAAACAAAACTATTGCAAGCGTAAAGCCTAAAGAAGCTCCAACTGCATGAGTAATAGTTTTTAATAAAGTATATTCTTCTTGAATATTTAAAATAGCTAGTCCCAAAACTGCACAGTTAGTAGTAATAAGTGGCAAATACACACCTAAAGCTTGATACAAAGAAGGACTTGCCTTTTTTACAAACATCTCAACAAACTGAACCAATGCAGCAATTACTAATATAAACGCTATTGTTTGTAAATATTCTATTTTTAAATTCACAAGTACTAGATGATGAATAATATATGTTATTATTGATGATAAAGTCATAACAAACGTTACTGCCATACCCATTCCAAGAGCAGTTTCTACTTGCTTTGAAACTCCTAAAAATGGACATATACCTAAGAATCTAGATAATACAAAGTTGTTTACTAATATCGCACTAATTAATATTACAACAAATTCCATCTATGTCCCTCCTTTAAGCGTTTTTAGCTTTCTTATTTTTAAACCAATTCAATGTACCTATTAATACTCCTAGTGCTAAAAAAGCTCCTGGCGGTAATATCATTACTATAGCTGGCTTAAAAGCAGCACCGAAAAGTTGTATTCCAAATACACTTCCTACTCCAAGTACTTCTCTCACAATACCTAGTATTGTAAGTGCTAGAGTAAATCCAAGTCCCATACCCAATCCGTCAAAGATAGATTGTACAGGTTTATTCTTAGAAGCAAACGATTCAGCTCTTCCAAGTATTAAACAGTTAACTACTATTAATGGAATAAATAATCCTAATGAATTATATAGTGAAATTGCATAAGCATGCATAAACATATCAATTAAAGTAACAAAAGAAGCAATAATTACTACAAACGCAGGTATACGTATTTTATCTGGTATTACCTTCCTTAGAAGCGAAATAACTAGATTTGAACCTATTAAAACAGATGTAGTAGCTAACCCCATTCCCATTCCATCTGTCGCAGTAGTTGTTACCGCTAAAGTAGGACACATTCCTAACAGCTGAACAAATACAGGGTTTTCATTTATAATTCCGTTCTTGAAAGTCTTTAATAAACTCATTTTCTCACCTCCAGCTTTAGTCTAAATCTATTTTGAAAGCATTGAATTAAACAATTCTCTTGCTATATTTACACCATTTGTAACAGCTTTAGAAGAAATAGTCGCTCCTGTTAAAGCTTGAATTTCATTATCTTCAGTCGGAGCAGTTTTAACAACTACTACTTCTTTTTCAACTGGTTTTCCTATATATTGCGCTTGGAAGTCAGTCCCTGTTGCATTTGCACCTAAGCCCGGTGTCTCTTGATGCTTAACTACTTTTATTCCAGTTATTTTTCCTTCTACAGATATTCCTGTAATTACTTCAACATTTCCACCATACCCTGGAGTTGCTGTCTTAATTGTATATCCTACTAACTCTTCTCCAGCAAATCCTTCATAAACTTCAAGAATTTTATTATTCTGCTGTTGAATATCACTAAGCTTGTCTTCTTCAATCGAATTGAAGTTGTCTGCTTGAGGTAAAACTTCTTTTCTTGCTTCGTTACTAGCAGCAGCCTCAACATCTTTGATAACTCCCTCAGTCATAGAGTTTGAAAATGCTAATACTGATGCTGCTATTGCAGTAATTAGTAATAAAATTGAGCCTAATTTTATAACTTCACGCATTTTACTTCACCTCCCCAAATACTTTTGGGCGTGTATATTTGTCCAATAATGGTGCTACTAAGTTCATTAGAATGATTGAATAAGATACTCCCTCTGGATATCCGCCTTTAAGTCTTATTGCTACAGTTATGATACCACAACCAACACCAAAGATTATTTGTCCTAAAGGAGTAACTGGTGATGATGAATAATCAGTAGCCATATAAAATGCTCCTAGCATTAATCCACCTGTAAATAAATGATAAGTCATATCTGTAAAACCTAATCCAAAAACTAACGTTAAAACAGCTACAGTTCCAATATACATAAATGGAATTCTCCAGTTAATTACTCTTCTATAAAGTAGATATATTCCACCTAATATTAATAATGCTGCAGAAGTCTCTCCTAAACAACCTCCAATGTTTCCGAAAAAAACATCAGTTAAAGATGGTAATATTGCATCAGAACCAGCGTCACCAGCCATTATTGCTAATGGAGTAGCAGTACTAACTGCATCTGCACCAGGAGATACCCAATTTGTCATAATAACAGGCCATGATGCTAAAAGCATTGCTCTTGCAGCTAATGCAGGGTTCATAAAGTTATGTCCTAATCCTCCAAACAACTGTTTAACAACAACAATAGCGAATGCAGAACCTATTACAGGTATCCACCAAGGTGCTGATGCAGGTATATTAAAGGCTAGTAGTAATCCAGTAACTACAGCACTCAAATCCTTTACAGTAACTGGTCTTTTCATTGCTTTTTGACATATTATTTCAGCAACAATAGCAGATGCAACTGCTAAAACAATCAACTTTATTGCGTTGAATCTAAAGAAGTAAACACTTGCCAAAGTAGCAGGCAATAATGCAATTAAAACATCTAACATCACTCTACTTATAGTTTCATCCGATCTCAGATGCGGAGATGATGATGCTAACAATTTATTTTCCATTTTCTAACCTCCCATCAACTATAGGCTCATAAAACAATAACCTCCGATTTTGAAACAGTTATTTTCCGATACTGCTTTGTTTAAGTAGCGAACCGAAATCTTTGATTTCGTGTAAGTCACTTAGTTTCTTCACCATTCGTCAGTCGGAATACATAGAGTATTCCTTCCTCCTCAGCCTTGCATTATCAAAAAATCCCTTGCTTCAAAAAACGTCATTATCATTTTAAGAAGCCTATTTTTTCTTTCTTTTTGAAATTATCTCCCTTTTACCCATTCTTATTGAGTGTAATAACGGTCTCTTTGAAGGACAGATATATGAACAAGAACCACATTCTATACAATCTAGTGCATGATAGCTTTCAGCTTCATCATACATTCTTTTTAATGAAAACTGACTTATAAACAATGGTTGTAGATTTACTGGGCAAATATCAACACATTTACCACATCTTATACAATTTTGAGGTTCAGGTATTTTTGCCTCTTTTTTATTTAATACTAAAATTCCAGAAGTTCCTTTAATTACTGGTACTTCATCAGAGTACTGAGCTATACCCATCATTGGACCACCAGATATTATCTTGCCTGGTTCTTCTTTATATCCACCACACTGTTCAATTACTTCTTTGAATGATGTTCCAACTTTTACTATTAGGTTTTTAGGCTCTTTAATAGCACTTCCAGTAATAGTTACTATTCTTTCTATTACAGGCATACCAGTTTGGATAGCATCAGCAATAGCTGCTGCTGTTCCAACATTGTTTACTACAACTCCAACATCCATAGGCAAGCCACCTGAAGGTACTTCTCTTCCTGTAGCAGCATTAATTAATCTCTTTTCATCTCCCTGTGGATATTTTGTTTTTAAAGGTACAACATGGATATTAGCAGCATTTGATACTGTTTTTGTCATAACTTCAATAGCATCAGGCTTATTTTCTTCAATACCAATATATCCATTTTGAGCATCAACGGCTTTCATTAATGCTTTTAGTCCATAAACTACCTTTTTAGGGTTTTCAAGCATAAGCCTATGGTCAGCAGTTAAATATGGTTCACACTCAGCTCCATTTAATATAATTGAATCAATTTTCTTTTCTGGAGGAGGTGACAGCTTAACATGTGTAGGGAATCCAGCTCCTCCCATACCAGTAATTCCTGCCTCCTTAACTATTTGAATTATCTCTGTCTTAGTTAAAGAATTGATATCACCCTTTGGTTTAATATCTTCATGAACCTCATTGCTTCCATCAGCTTCAATAACAACACACATTGCCTTTGAACCTGTTGAAGAATCCAATGAAACTAACTTTTTAACTGTACCTGCTATACTTGAATGAACAGGTGCAGAAACAAATGCTTTTGCCTCTCCAATTTTCTGTCCTATTTTCACCTTATCTCCTACCTTTACTATAGGTTCACAAGGTGCACCAATATGCTGTTGTAATGGTATAGTAACAGTTTGAGGCACTTCTGCTCTTTGTACAGAAATTTTCTCTGTAGCTTTTTTAAAGTGTGGAGGATGTATACCACCTTTAAAGGTAAACCTTTTCTTCATAGTTCTCACCTCTTGTTCTATTATTTTAAAGTAATAAAGCTAAATAATAATTTGAAGATAAACATACACAAGTTATGCTTGTCCAAGATCAAAATATATTTTTGATATATTAAATCTAAAAAATTAATATTTATTTAGAACATAAAATTTAGGAACCCAATCCTCGGGTTCCTATTGATTTTGTTATAATTATACCACTTTTTTATGAAAATGTACATATTATTATAAAAGGAATCATAGCATTATGTTATATTTATAAAGATTATTTATGTTATTATTAACATAATTGCATATCCATAACAAGATTTTAGTTGAATTTATACTAATTCCGTCAATAATGCCACTTATCTCCTTAGTATCTAAAATAAAGCATTTATCATTATAAATATGAGTATAAACTAAATCAGTATGAGTACACTGATTAATAATTGCTGTAATAGTTTGACCCATATTCCCTAATGGTGCTCTATCAATGTGACTATGTTTAAAGGTACAGTATACTCTAGTTCCTTTATTTTTCTCTGAGAAAATATTAAAAGATCCCTCGCATCTTAATGCTGCTGCTTTCATCAAAGACAAACCGAGTCCAACTTTTCTAGTTTTTCTAGTAGTTGTAAAAGGGTCATCTACCCTTTCAAGGAAATCTTTTTCCATACCCTTACCATTATCCTCTATTTCAATTATTAGTATGTCTTTTACAGTATCTTCAGTTATAGTTACCTTTATTAATTCTGCTTCAGCCTTAAGTGAATTTTCTACAAGGTCCAATATGTGAAGTGATAATTCTTTCATTAATACTCCTCCATTGCTGATAAATAGTTAAAGACTGAGTCTAATGATTTTTCCTGAGTAGTTATAAAAAAATCTCTTTCGCTTATATCCTTTAAATAATGTGCATCAGAATTCCTAATAATTCTATGTTTATCAATATCTAAAAAGCTTTGAATTTCAAGCATACTATGTTGCTTTGACACTTCAACAGTTTCAATGCTTAAATCTTCTGGGAAAAAACCTAATATAGAAAGAATACTATAGGATTTTTTTAATACATGAGCTGGAATCATTATTCCTCCATGTTTTTTCACCATACTATACACATCACTAATAGAATATTTAGTACTATTTAGTAAAAGCTTATCCAGCTTATTTACAATATTATCAAATTTATCAAATATAAGCTGTGATCCAAATATTTCTTCATTATTTTTAATATCAGGTAACCCCTTATAAATCATTTCAGAAAATGTCAATCCCTGATTTATATCTTTAAAATAGCATAAGACATGAACTTCCTCTCTAGTTGTTACCTCAATACCAGGTAAAACGAGTATATCTTTCTGTTTTCCTAACTCATAGATTGCTTCATTATTAAGCATAGAATTATGGTCTGTAACAGAAATAACATCTAACCCTTTCAAATAACACATATTAATAATATTATTTGGTGTCATATCTTCATCGCCACATGGAGATAAAGCCGAATGAATGTGTAAATCTACTGCTAATTTCATATTAGATTCCTGATAAATTTAATTTTGAAGTAAGCTCATAAGCACTCATTTTTGATCTAAGAACTGGTATTTTTACTTCATTAGCTTTTGCTATTGTTTCTTCATCTATCTCCATATTTTCAGCAACAATAATTGCAGTCATGTCTACTAACGTGGAAACTGCAATAATATTTACATGAGTTTGTATTGTTATCCATATGTCT
>DAOUQG010000010.1 GCA_030625765.1 Thermohalobacteraceae bacterium
ATCATTAATTATTTCTAGTCCCATTCTTTCAAGCCGTTTGATTTCTTGAGAATTATGAATTAATGGACCAAAAGAAAATATTTTATTATAACTTTTTTCTATTTCTTTTATAGTAGTATTAATAGCCTTAGACACTCCAAAGCAAAAACCTGCATTCTCTGCAATTAATATTTTCAAGAGTTATCCTCCTAGTAATATTATTTGAAAAAATCATTTTTTTAAATCATATATATTTTTTAAAATAGTTTTACTAATATTTTGATAATCTTCTAAAGCTAGCTTTTGACCATACATATCAGAAAAATCAAGAGGCTTTCCAACTGTAATTTTCACTTTTGAAAAAAATTTATATGTAGCATCAATATATATTGGAATTACAGGTGATTTTCCTTTAATACATATCATACCTATTCCTGGCTTAGCATTTTCTATATCACGTGTTTTAACCCTTGTACCTTCTGGGAAAATACCTAAAAGATTTTTTTGCTTTAATATTTTTAGAGATTTTTTAATAGCTGATAAATCAGCTCCTTCTCTATCAATTGGAAAAGTACCTAATTTTAAAAGTAAAAAGGCAAGAAATTTATTTTTATACATTTCTCTCTTAGTCATATAGAAAATTTGTCTTTTAATTGATATTCCAATGATAACTGGGTCAAGCATACTAATGTGGTTTGCACAAATAATAGCATTTGAGTCTTCTGGAATATTATCAAAACCAGTAATCTCAATTTTAAAAATAGGTTTAAATACACACCACACAGCCTTTTTAGCAAAATTATAAAATGTCATCTATTACCTCCCCTTTTCAATAATCTCAATCATATTATTTATGACTTCTTCAATAGTCATATTAGTTGTATCAATTTCTATAGCATTTTCACTTTTCTTTAATGGTGAAACTTTTCTAGTACTATCTATTCTATCTCTTTCTTCAATTTCCTCTATTATTTTTTCAAATTCAACATTTTTATTTTTTTTCTTCAACTCTTCAAATCTTCTTCTAGCTCGTTCTTTAACAGAAGCAGTTATGAAAAATTTAAAATCAGCATTTGGCAAAACATGTGTACCAATATCTCTACCGTCCATTACTACACTTTTATTATTCGCAATTTCTCTTTGAATATCAACTAGCTTTTCCCTAACTTCTTTTATTTTTGCAATATAAGAAACATTATTACTGATTTCATTTTCTCTAATTTCATCATCAACAATTATATTATCTAAATAAATATGGTTTTCATGAAAATCTATATTTGTATCGTTTAATATATTAATAATTCCAAAATTATCATTAATATCAATATTATTTTTTAATACCTTGTATGTAAGAGCCCTATACATTGCACCTGTATCAATATAATTGATTCTTAAGCTATTAGCTAATATTTTTGATATTGTACTTTTTCCAGCTCCTGCAGGTCCATCAATTGCAACAGACAATTTATTCATATACTCACTCCCTACAAAAATTATAACCACCATGATAGGTGGCTTTGCACATTTAATTATATATTAACTTTTAACAATTCTCAAGGTTATTTTATAATAACTTTTCCTAGTATCTCTATATTTTTTGAAGTTGTTACAACTGAGTTCAATTTTGGGAATTTTATATTTTTGCTTATTCCTACTACTTTAACTTTTATTTTATCTAAGTATTTTGTACCATTTATTTCAATCAAATCATTACTATAAACATTAAGAGTTAATTCGTTACTTTTAGAAAAATTTCCTACATCTTCTCCATTTATAAGTACCTCAACACCTTCGTATTTTTCATCAAGAATTTTTAATATTATAACACCTTTTTCACTATAATTTGAATTATTAAATGTGTTTTCATTGCTTATAGATTTTTCAATAAATACAGATAAATCATTATGACTAATTATCATTTGCAACCCTATTAAGATAAGTATACATATAATACAAGATTTTAGAAGTAAAGATTCAATTCTGATGAATGCTTTTTTATAATCTCTCATAGTATCACCTCTTAATGTACTCTATTTAATATGTTATGCAGATAATAAAAAAAAATGTGCAACTTTGCACATTTTTTAGCAATTAATACCTGCCAGATATCCTGTTGAATAGGCAATTTGTAAATTAAACCCCCCAGTTAATGCGTCTACATCTATTACTTCACCAGCAAAAAATAAACCTTTTACATGCTTAGATTCCATAGTTGATGGATCAATTTCTTTTATTATAATTCCACCAGAAGTAACAATTGCTTCGTTTATTGGTCTAAATTTTGAAAATGTTAACTCTAGCTTCTTTAATGCTTCAATTAAATTGTTTCTTTCTTCTTTTGTGATTTGATTTATAAATTTATCCTCATCAATTTTTGAGAGCCTAATTATAACAGGGATTAGAGCTTTTGGTAGTAAGTTATTCAAAGAATTTTTCAACTGCTTTCTAGAAAATTGCTCAAAGTCCCTAAGTATTCTTTTTTCAAGTTTTTCATGAGATAGTGCAGGTTTTAAATCTATGTAGATTTTAATATTTTCATTAATATGTTTATTTATATAGTTACTCATAGATAATACAACAGGTCCAGAAATTCCAAAATGAGTGAAAAGCATTTCTCCAAAATCTTCAAATATTTTCTTGTTTTTTACGTATGCTGATATACTAACATTTTTTAATGATAATCCTTGAAGCTCCTTTACCCATGCTTCTTCTACTTCACAAGGCACCAAAGCTGGTTTTGGCTTTATAATTTTGTGTCCGAGGCTTTCAGCAAAATTATACCCATCTCCAGTAGATCCAGTTTGCTCGTATGATTTTCCTCCTGTAGTTATAATTATCTTATTAAAGTTTTCCTGACTACCATCTTCAAATTGAAGGTTAAACATTCCAGAAGTAGTTTTTTTAATATCTGAGATTTTTTTATTCAATCTAATAGTAACATTATTATCAATTAGATATTTATTTAAAGCTTTTATTACATCACTTGATTTATTACTTTTGGGAAAGACTCTATTTCCTCTTTCAACTTTAGTTTCTAACCCATATTTATTTAACAGATCAATAATATCATTATTCGTGAATGTATAAAAGGCGCTGTACAAAAACTTTTTGTTAACTACAACATTATTTAAAAGCTCCTCAATATCACATAAGTTAGTTATATTACATCTTCCTTTACCAGTAATGTAAAGCTTCTTTCCCAACTTTTCGTTTTTCTCAAATAATACTACATTCTTTTTTCTAGAGCCTGCAGTTCCAGCAGCAATCATACCTGCTGGTCCACCTCCAATAACTGCTATTTTATCTTCCACTATTTTACCTCCCTAAGATGGTTTGTATCATTCAAAAATTTAATAACTGGTAAATCTCCTCTATACTCAATAACATTTATTGATGTATTATCTTGAGCTATTTTTCTATAGTTTGATAAGTCTATATCTAATATTCCCAATAATAGAGCTTTTATAGCTGTACCATGAGATACTAATAATATGTTTTTATTAATATGTTTTTTTCTAAGATCATTTACAAGCTTCAAAGTTCTTTCTCTTACCTGAATAAGAGTTTCTGATCCACTAATTGACCATTTATGAGGCTCAGAATGCCAAATAATATGCTCATTTGGATAATTATTTTTTACCTCTTCAATGGTAAGTCCCTGCCAACATCCAAAGTTCATTTCTCTTAAATCATCAGTAATATTTATAGCTAGGTTCAGTTTAGAACTAATAATTTTTGCAGTTTCATAAGCTCTAGATAAGCTACTAGAATAAATATAATCTATTTTTTCAAGAGCTAATCTTTCTGAAAGCTTTTTTGCTTGTATAATACCTTTTTCAGTTAAAGCACTGTCTTTCATCCCTTGTGTTTTTCTCTCAGTATTCCACACAGTTTCGCCATGTCTAACTATATACAATCTGCTCATATATACCCTCCCAATTTTATTATAAACCAATAAAATATTCATAGTATATAATATCATAAAAAATTGGCATAAGCATGCCAATTTTTTATGTATATATATTTGATTTTTAAATTTAGAAATAAGGCTTATCTTTCTCGTCATATATATTATATTCTTTCCAGATGTTTTCTAATTTACTTAAATACTCGGTTACTTCATTTTTCTCTCTCATACCAATAGCTATAATTAGAGCATTAATGAGGCTCATGGGTGCTACCAAAGAGTCTACAAAAGAAGCCATATTACTTTTAGCAATCAAAGTATAATCAGACATATTTGCGATTGGAGATACAGTACTATCCGTTATCCCAACAATTTTACAGTTTTGTTCTTTAACGTATCTTAAAGCTTCCAAAGTCTTTCTTGAATACCTAGGAAAACCAATACCTATTACTAAGTCATCATCAGATACTCTCAATAATTGCTCAAAAATATCACTCATTCCAAAGCTAACAACTCTAACATTATCTAAAATCAAGCCCAAATAAAAGCCCAAATAACTTGCTAATGATGTTGAACTTCTTAATCCAATGATATATATACGTTTCGCTTTAAAAATACTGTCTATTACTTTGTCAAAATTCGTCATATCTATTTCTTCAATTGTGCTTCTTATATTATCCATATCAGATTTCAAAACTTTTTTCAATAGTGTTCCTTTATCTGAAAAGTCATCGGACATGCTTAATCTCTGAACAGTAGTAAGTTTATTCTTTATTAGTTCGTGTAGTGCATCTTGCATACTTGGATAGCCAGAATAGCCTAAAGCATTTGCAAATCTAACTACTGTAGATTCACTAACACCAACAATTTCTCCTAGCTTTGAAGCAGTCATAAAGGCAGCCTTATCATAATTATTCATGATATATACTGCGATAAGCTTTTGTCCCTTACTTAGTCTTGAAAAATTAGTTTGTATTAAATTTAATAAATCATTTTTATTGGCTTCCATGGTATCATTCCTTATTCATTTACTTCAGCTAATTTATATCCTTCTTTAAGTGCATTAATATTTATTTCTTCAGTTCCCCTTGGAACTCTCTTTAAAACTGCTTTTTCTAAAGATTCATTTGATGTAATTTTAGTTATTTGATTTATTACTGCTAATGCAACGATATTTGCTACCATTGGTTTGCCAATTTTTTCAGTAGCTATTTCAATTATTGGAAGAGAATATATTTTTATATCATCTCTTTCAGGAGCTGCAACACTATTATCTATTATAAGTACTCCGTCTTTTTTTAATGAATCAATGTATTTGTCACAAGCTATTTGTGTTAATGAAAGTAACATATCACAATCTCTAACCTTTGGATAATTAATATTATTATCGCTAATAATTACTTCAGCTTTACTAGCTCCACCTCTAGCTTCTGGACCATAAGACTGTGATTGAACAGCATTTTTACCGTCATTTAATGCAGATTCAGCCAAAATAATTCCACCCAAAATTAGTCCTTGACCACCAGACCCGCTTAATCTCATTTCATACTGATTTGACATATTATCTCTCCTTTTGAAAACTGTCAATTATTTTTTGATATTGCTCAGTATATTCAGGCTCTTCTACCTTGTGGAATTCACCAATGAAGAATTTTCCTTCAAGTTTTTCTTTTGGTAATTTTTTAGCTGCTTTTACATTTACTGAACTATCCTTAAGATAACGCATCATTTGTACTGCATCACCTTTCTTATTTTTTCGACCATAATAAGTTGGACAAACACTAACAGCTTCTACGAAAGAAAAGCCCTTATTTTCCATACCAGCTTTAACCAGCTTTGTTATCATATTTGCATGATATGCAGTTGCTCTTGCAACATATGTTGCCCCTGCTGCTTTAGCTAAATTACATAAATCAAAGTTTTTGTCAATATTTCCAAATGGAGCTGTAGTACCTTTTTCACCAGTTGGAGTTGTTGGTGAATATTGACCTCCAGTCATACCATAAATATTATTATTGAAAACAACAGTAGTAATATCAATATTTCTTCTAGCGGCATGTATCAAATGGTTTCCACCAATAGCAGCACAATCGCCATCACCAGTAATAACTATAACTTTTAATTTAGGGTTTGCCATTTTAACACCCGTAGCATAAGCCAATGCTCTACCATGTAATGTATGAAGTGTATTATAATCCATATAACCTGGAGCTCTTGATGAACATCCAATACCAGAAACTACGCAAACATCATCTTTATTGTATCCTAACTCATCAATTGCTTCAACGATTGATCTCATAATAATACCATGACCACATCCAGGACACCATATATGAGGTAATTTATTACTTCTAAAATGATTTTCAACTAATGCACTAGCCACTTTATTAAACCTCCTTAATTTTTGCAAGAATTTCATCAGGAGTGATCAATTCTCCATTAGCCTTGCAACATTTAGAAATATTTGCATATTTATTTCCTACTCTTTCAACTTCATTCACGTATTGTCCTAAATTCATCTCTGCTACAATAATGTTATCTGCTTTTTTTGCTACATCAGTTATTTGTTTGTCCAGAAATGGCCAAATTGTCATAGGTCTGAATAATCCAACCTTTAACCCTTCTTCTCTTGCCATATCTACAGCACTTTTAGCTGACCTAGCCGTACTACCATATGCTATTATTATAGTTTCAGCATCATCTATTCTATACTCTTCATAAAGAGATATGTCTTCTATATTATTATCAATTTTTTTCATTAATCTATCTAATAAATTTCCGGCTACATTTGAATCATTACTTGGAAATCCTGTTTCATCGTGTACTAATCCTGTAACATGAAATCTATATCCTTCGCCATATGAAGCCATTTTAGGTACTAATTCACCCTCATTGACTTCATAAGGATTATATTTATCTAATCCACTTTCTGGTTTAACTCTATCAATTATTTCTATTTCATCAGCAGTTGGTATTTCAATTTTTTCTCTCATGTGTCCAATTACTTCATCAGTAAGAAGCATTACTGGCATTCTATATTTTTCTGCATAATTAAATGCTTTGATAGTTAAATCAAACGTTTCTCTTACAGAGGAAGGAGATAATGCAATAACTGGATGATCTCCATGTGTACCCCACTTAGCTTGCATGATATCACCTTGAGCAGGTGATGTTGGTAGTCCAGTACTTGGACCTCCTCTTTGTACATTTACAATTACACAAGGTATTTCTGCTATCGAAGCATAACCTATATTTTCTTGTTTTAAAGAAAAACCAGGACCACTAGTTGCAGTCATTGATTTTAATCCTGTCAAAGATGCTCCTATTGTAGCTGCAATACCTGCTATTTCATCTTCCATTTGTAGAAATTTACCACCAACCTTTGGTAATCTTAATGAAGATATCTCAGCAATTTCAGTAGATGGAGTAATAGGATATCCTGCAAAAAATCTCATGCCTGCAGTTAATGCACCCTCTACACAGGCTTCATTTCCCTGCATAAGTTTAATGTTTTTATTTTCCATCTTTCTTACCCCCTAAATATATTGCATAATCAGGACAACGAAGTTCACACTGCTTACACATTATGCATGAGTCTATATCCTTAATATTTGCTTTTCCATCTTTCATTTCTAGAACATTAGTTGGACAAAATTCTACACAAATTCCGCAGCCTTTACACCAATTTTTATTAATAATAAGTCCTTTTTGGTTTGTTGTGGTCACACCAAAGTCCCCTTTCATAAATTGTTAAAAAATCTATAACTAAATAATAGCAGAATGAAATACATATTGCAATTTTTATTTCATAATCTTAAAATTTAATCTATTTTTGCAATATTCAATTCATTTTATGCAAAATTTTATATATTAATGTTCCAATTTTTCATTTTTTTGATATAATCATAGTCTGTTAAATCAAAGTGTAAAGGCGTGATAGATATATAATCGTTCTCAACACATTTTACATCACTTATGTCATTGTTTTCAATTTCAATAATACTTCCAGATAGCCAATAATAGCTTTTTCCCATTGGATCTTTTCTTTCTTCAAATTGGTTTTTATATTTTCTAATTCCCAGTTCAGTAATTTTTACTCCTTTAATTTCATTACTATTCAATGATGGAATATTTACATTTAAGACAATGTTATTAGGCATGTTATTTTCTAATGCCACGTTAATAAGATTGCAAGAGTGAACTGCAGCTCCTTCATAATTTATTTGTCTTTTCTTCCCATAAACTGACAAAGCAATTGATGGTATATTATGTATTGCTCCTTCAATTGCTGCTGAAACTGTACCAGAATAAAGCACATCAGTTCCGAGATTTGGTCCATTATTTATTCCAGAAACAATTATATCAGGTTTTTCATTTAAAATTCCCTCTATAGCTATCTTAATACAATCACTTGGAGTACCATTTAAGCTCCATGCTTCGATATTATCACCATATTCAACCTTTTCTAATCTTAATGGTTGATGCATTGTTATTGCATGTCCTGTAGCGCTTCTTTCACGATCAGGAGCAACTATCGTTATATTTCCCAGCTTTTTTAAACTATTAGCTAATTTTTTTATTCCAATTGCATTTATTCCATCATCGTTAGTAATTAATATTTTCAAAACTTTTCTCTCCTTTAATATAATTTTTCCTTCTAGTAAATAATATTATTATAATCAATAATAAATGTAAATATAGGAGTGGTAAATATGATACAAATAGATGATGCAGGCAGCGGAAGTCTAATTGGTGGTACTTGTATTGGTATTATTAGAGTTGAGACAGGAGAATATTTATATGAAATATTACCTATAAAATTTTACTCAAATCAAACTTTCAAAAAAAAGCTCTATTTGGATTATGTAGTTGAAATTATTAAAAGATTATTTAAAAAGCTAAACGTAAAAAAAGATGAGCCAATACAAGTATGTAGAGGGTATATGTTTGATAGATTACGAAAATGGCTTACAAAAGAAAATTATAACTATGAGAGTGTAAAAATTGTTGATCCTTTACAAACAAAAATAGAAAAAACCTTTGAAAAATATGCAATATCATTAGGACTTCCTGAGGACTACATAACATATACAAAGTACCCTTTTCATTTTCATACCCTTTTAAAATGGGTATATTCTGATTATCCTAATAGAGTTAGACTATGTAAAACAGGGTGGAAAAGCTGGTCAAAGTATGGAAATTTAAAAACTAAGGTTTATCCAGATAATATATTGAAGTCTAACTATATTTGTTTAAAATGTGGTAAGCATATTGCAGATAACTCTGAAGTAATAATAATTGAATATGAAAGTAATAGAAAACACATAATATATATTCATTCTCATTGTTATAACCAAAAAAGAATGAGTATATTAGTTTAATATACTCATTCCTTTTTATCTAGCATACTAAGAATATATAATTATACAGGATAAGTTTTTTCTTCACTATCTAGCAGACTATCATCTATTTGATATTTTTCCGCTTGTCTATATTGGAAAAACTTAATTGCAACTTGTGGGAATACTGCATAAGATAATACATCTTCTTCTTGTTCAATATATTCTTTTATTTCATTTTTAAGCTTTTCAAGCTGAGGATTTAGTAAATCTGCTGGTCTCCCAAAAAAAACATCTTCTTTGCCTATAATTTTTTCTTTAATCTCATTTGAGATTTCAACAGTTGATTTACCATAAAGCCCTTTAACATAGTTCTTTATTTCAGATGGAACCATTTTGTATCTTTCGCCTAAAATAACATTGAATACTGCTTGTGTGCCTACCATCTGACTCATTGGTGTAACTAATGGAGGGTATCCTAAATCTTCTCTAACCTTAGGTACTTCCTCTAAAACTTTTTCAAATTTATCAATTGAGCCCTGCTTTTCTAATTGAGACACAAGATTTGATAACATACCTCCAGGTACTTGATAAATAAGAGTCTTGGCATTTACTCCCATTACTTTAGGATTGAGCAATCCTTCTTTCATATACTTATCTCTAATTGGTCTAAAGTACTCTGCAATTTCATTTAATAAACTTAAATCTAACCCAGTATCAAATTCAGAACCCTGTAATGAGGCTACCATAGGTTCAGTAGCGGGTTGGCTAGTACCATTTCCAAAAGGTGATAACGCTGTATCAATAATATCAACACCTGCTTCAACAGCTTTCATATAGGTTTGATTTGCTGTGCCAGTTGTAAAATGTGAATGCAGGTTAATAGGAATATTTACTGTGGCTTTTAATCTATTAACTAACTCAACAGCTTCATATGGCAATAATATCCCAGACATATCTTTTATACATATTGAGTCAGCACCTTCATTTTCCATATCCTTAGCCACTTTTACATAATACTCTATATTATGTACTGGACTTATTGTATAAGATATTGCAGTTTGAGCATGTCCACCTGCTTCTTTAGTAGCTTTAATTGCAGTTCTCAAATTTCTAATATCATTAAGAGCATCAAAAATTCTAACAATGTCAATACCATTAGCTATAGCTTTTTTTACAAATTCCTCAACTACATCATCAGGATAATTTTTATAACCTAAGAGATTTTGACCTCTTAACAGCATTTGTAGTTTAGTATTTTTAACTTTTTGTCTAATTTTTCTCAATCTACCCCATGGATCTTCATTTAAAAAGCGAAGACATGCATCAAACGTAGCACCACCCCATACTTCTAATGCATGATATCCTACTTTATCAAGCTTATCTAAAATAGGTAACATTTCTTCTGTTTTCATTCTAGTAGCTATAAGAGACTGATGACCATCTCTTAGTATAGTTTCAGTAATTTTAACCTTTGACATAAAATGAACCTCCTATCCTTTCTTTTCAACACCAATAAGGACTGGTGGACTATTCCTTTGATTAATAAAATCATATTTTAGAACATCAAATTGCTTTTGATTTAAATTTTCTAGTAGGTGTTCAATTTTCTCTTTCTCAATTTCTCCACCTTCATGTCCTGAATATACAACTACAAGTAGAATACCATTTTTACCGAGTAATTCCAAGCTTTTTTTTATGGCTTTAATAGTTGAATTTGGTTTAGTAATAATTGTATGGTCTCCTCCTGGTAAATAGCCAAGATTAAAAATTACTAAATCAATATCATCCTTTATATATTTATCAATATTTTCATGGCTATCATGATATAACTGAACTCTATCGAATAGGTTAAGTTTTTGTAATCTTTCAGTTGTATTTTTAATTGCAATCTCTTGAATATCAAATCCAAATACCTTTCCTTCTTTTCCAACAAGTTCAGCAAGAAGAGAAGTATCATTTCCGTTTCCAATAGTTGCATCAACCACTATGCTGCCTTTACTTACTCTCTTAACTATTATTTCTTTAGCTGAAACAGTTGCATTTACAAAATACTTACTCTTCAATTTATCATCTCCCTTTGCAGCTACTACATCCTTTTGAAAAAAATTTGCTTAAATCACATATAAGACCTCTATCAGATGAAGCCATTTCTTTTATTACAGATGGTACCTCTAAAGAACTTATCTTAACAAATCCAATTTTCTGAAGATAATTATTACCATTCGGATAATATATTTTAGTAATACCATGCCTTACACAATAATTAAAAGCTGCTCTAAGAAGGCTGTCACCGAAATTTTCACTTCTAAAAAATTTTGAAATAATAATATAATGTAATATACCAATTTGACGATTATTAACTATTTTACATACACCTATTATGTTGCTATTCTCTTCTAAAACATATAGTATATCATTTTCATAAATATTATCCAAAATATTGTTTTCCGATAATATATTTTCAATCTGATTTAAATCTTCATTAAGTTTTGCTTTTCTCCCAATAATCATAAGAACCTCCTTAAATTATTATAAGCAACTTTATTATAATAAAAAAAAATACTTTTTTAAAGAGTAAAAAAAATATTGTGAAAAATTCCACAATATTTTTTAAAGAGTTAGCTTTCTTTTAAATATTTTACCTCTTTATCTGTAAGGTATCTCCATTTTCCTTTTTCTAAATTTCCTAAATCAATTTTACCCATTGCAATTCTTTTTAAGCTTATCACAGGATGGTTTATTACATCGCACATTTTTCTTATTTGACGATTTCTTCCCTCATGAATAGTAATTTCTGCTAAAGAAGCATCTCTATAAGTTTTGATAATTTTAATATCGGCCTTTGCTGTAACATATCCGTCTATTTCTAAGCCTTCCTTAAATCTATTAAGCGTATAAGTAGTTGGCTTTCCTTTTATTTTTGCAATATATATTTTTTTTACCTCATGTTTTGGATGTGTTAACTTATAAGTTAAGTCACCATCATTAGTTAATAGTATTAGCCCCGATGAATCAAAATCAAGTCTACCTATAGGATATATTCGTTCGTCAACCCCTTTTACAAGATCTAGTACAGAAGGTCTATCAAATTGATCTGATACAGTTGTAATATATCCTATTGGCTTATAAAGTACAATATAAACCTTTTTTTGTTCTATTTTAATTTCTTTATTATCTACCATAACTATATCGTTTTCAGTATTTACAATAGTGCCTAATTCATTTACAATCTTCCCATTAATTTTCACTCTATTTTGCAAAATAATCTCTTCAGCCTTTCTTCTAGAAGCTACTCCACATTTTGCCATATACTTTTGTAATCTCATAGTAATTTTCCTACTTTCTTTATCATTTGAATGTTTATACTTATGAACATGTTTACCACTCGTTAAGAAAACGAAAAGTAATGAAAATTGCAGACATCTGAATTTGCATTATTATCCGATAAGTATAAGAGGTTAATAATGCAAATTCTTACTACCACTATTTGAGTACAGTCTTTTAATTCTACATATTCAATTTCTCCTATGTATATTATAACCTAATTTGTGCACTTCTCAAGTTTTTTATACAATCTTCTCGTTATAAATGTCTTGTAAATCCATTCTTTGAATTTTCCTTATAATTTCGTCACGATTAATAGTATATAAACCTAATTCTTTCATCCGATTAAAATATTCTGATCCTGCAAATGTGTATCTTTTTACTAGCCCCTCTTTAGTTTTAATCTGCTCATTTGCATATGCGATTATATCTCCTATTGCAGTATTTCTTGGTAGTTCAAGTAGAGGCATACCTAGGCTGAGTCTAACACTGTTGTGTCCAGCTAATGTACCTGTTACTATTGCTTCAGTATGACCAACAAACAACCCTGATTTTTCACCAGCACAAAGTAAGTTGCCTATTCCAGTTACTTTCATTGCATTATTTCTAGGCGCTATTGATAAGTATCTAATCGAATTACCAATACCACCAGAATAAGGATCTTCATATCTTGCATTTTCTAAGCCCTTAATCTTTCTAAGTTTATCAAGTGGGTAAAAGGGAGTCATAAGCTTAGCATGACCAGTGTCCAATAATATAATGTTTTCTGCAAATTCTTTAAGTGCATATTGCTGACACACCTTCATATCAAGCTTCTCTAGCTTTACATCCTCAATGGGTACTGGTAAAATTACAACACCATTACCTTCTAATTCATTTCTTACTTCAATGCTTAGAGAATCCTTATTTAGCTTACATGAGCCACTAAAAGCTCCGTACGACCCATCTCCTCTTTGACCTAATATATCTTCAACACCAGCTCTTTGACTGATGCTAATTCTTGGACCGAATGATGGACATCTTAAAATACACATGGCACAACCATTCCCATACTTCAAACAATTACCCATAGGACCTGTTGAACCTGTTGTTTCAATAAAAACATCGGCATATATAATTTTTTCATCTGCCAAAATAATCCCTTTTATATCATTTCCTTCTTTGATTACATCTACAGCTCTACTTCGTAATAAAATCTGAATATCTTTACTTATTAGTAACCTTCTTACCATAGGTTCAACCTTAGTAACGTCATATAATGTAGCATGATTATGTCCTGGAAAATCTATATTTTTATGCCTAGCAGCAGCATCTGTAATTTTAAAAAGCTCTCCAGCGCCTAAAACTGTATTTTCCTCTGTAGCAGTATATCTTCCATTGTTTCTCATTATTCCTCCAACATTTCCAAGACCAATTAACATATCAGTTTTTTCAATAAGTACAACATCAGCACCGGCTTTTTTCGCTGAAATTGCTGCAGCGCAACCAGCCCAGCCTCCTCCTATTATTACAACTTTAGTCACGTCTTATCCTCCTCTCTAATACTTCTCTTAAATTAAGTTGAGTCTTACATGTCTTTATCGTTTTTCCTGATTTCAATCGTGCTGAGCATGCTCCACAAATACCTTCACCGCAGCAAAATTCATTATTATTTGTTGCAACAACATAGGGGTCAATTTTGAGCTCATCAATTATATCTAATATACTAGAATGTATTACATCTGAACCTCCACTAAAAACTAGACCTATTTTTTCATTTTTAAGTATATTTTTTATTAAAGATTTTCCTTTTTGTGTTCTTATTTCTTCTTCTATAATATTTAACTTATTTGAAGCTAGGTTTTTAATATAATCACTCATGAATTCTTTGCCAATTTTTCCTTTATCAATGACAAGAGTGACATTGTTATTATTAATTAACTTTTTTGTAACAAGTACAGCAGGTGCTTGACCAATTCCTCTTGCAATTACTAAGCAATTACTATTTTTTATTGCTTTTAAGTATCTTTTTCCAATTAATCCATTCCAATATGGTCCTCTCACTGTTATCTCACTATCAATTTGCTCAAGCATTTTAGTTTTTGTTCCTAGAATCTGATATGCAATATATATATATCCATTTACATCATCAGCATCTAATATTGACATTGGAACATCAAAATAATGCATTGTCTTTTTATCTCTTAAAAAAACGTATGCTCCAGGTTCTTTTAACTGTCTGGCTAAAGTTTTAGTAACTTTAATTTTTAGAATAGTACAATCTTTTGTTAGCTTAGTTCTATTTTCAATGTTAAACGTAAATAGTTGTCTATTTGTTTTGCTTTTATAACCGTTCATTGCATATTCTTGATAAATACAAACACCTCTCCAATGACAATCACAAAAATCCTTTCCTTGCAAATGAGAGCATGTAATACACTCATTGGTCTCTGCTAAATAACAGGGACAAAACTCACTACCTGCATCTACACATTCCAATCTTTGCTGAGGCAAGTTCATTCCCCCCTTCTTTTCATATTTCCTTATAATATTAAAATATTGATTTTAAGTTTTTTTGTTACAAAAACAAAAAAGAAAAAAGAACACAGCTCTAGACTGTGTTCGAAAGTGTTGAAATTTGAATTATCAATTTCTATTTATTTGAATTTTTTTTGAAAAAAGTCTAATGCTTTATCAATTATTCCTTTTTCTTTAATATTTTCTCTTGCAATTAATTCTCCAGTAAAAATTAGTTGTCCCTTCAAAAAAACTTTTACATTTCCTATACTATCACCTTTATTAACAGGTGCTCTAAATTCGTCTGGGAGCTTGATTGTTGTCTTGATTTCTTTCTTTTCATCCTCTGTAAGAGGGAGTATTAATTCATCTTTTGTAATAATAGGTAACAAGTCTTTCTTACCATTCATAACGTTAATATTTTTAATAAACTGATTCTTATCATATATTACCATAGGTTTATAATTTTCAAAACCATAATCAAAAAGCTTGTAACAATCATTGAACCATGTGTAATTATTTAAAACAACAGCGATTAGTTGTACATATTCTCTTGTTGCACTGGAAACTAAGCATCTACCCGCTTTCTTAGTATAACCAATCTTAACCCCATCACCACCATCATATTGATTAAGAGTCTTATTTTTATTATAAAAATATTTATTAATCTCTCTATCAGCTACATATAGTTTAGATTTTGATATTTTTTTAAATTCTTCATTTTTCATGGCTTCTCTTGTAATTATTGCTAAATCATATGCAGTTGAATAATGATTATCGTCATGTAAACCATGAGGATTTGTAAAGTTAGTATTTTTTGCTCCTATTTCTAAAGCTTTTTCGTTCATTAGCTTTGCAAACTCTTCAACTGACCCACTTATATGATTAGCTATAGCTACAGCAGCATCATTGCCTGACCTGAGCATCAACCCATATACTAAATCTCTTAATGAGATTTCTTCACCATTAAACAAGTAAATACTAGAACCTTCAATACCTACGCTATTTCCTTTAATTTTTACTTTTTCATCTAATCTTCCATGTTCTAATGCTATCAGCGCTGTCATGATTTTAGTTGTACTTGCAATAGGAAGCTTTTTATTAGGGTTATTAGAATATAATATTCTTCCTGACTGAGCTTCTATTAAAACACTACTACTGCCATTAATTTGAGGCATCGATAGTTTTTCCGCATGTATTGTACTACAAGAGAATATAATCAATAAACTCACTAAAAATGAAGTAAATTTTCTATTAAAATGCAAGTTGATCACTCCAAATATTTTTTCTTATGTATAGTATAGCTTTATATTTTTTATTTAATTCAGTAGCTGGAAACTTTTCTTTTGTAAAAATAGGTAAAAAATAAAGAAGCAGTTTTTCTGCTCCTTATGTAACTATTGTTGATTTTCCATTTCTGTATCATTAGGTTTAGTCTTTTTTGAGGATTTATTTCCTTTATTCCCCTTATTCTTCATCAAGTTTTGTAGCCCATTTGTCAATTTTGGAATAGTTTCGATTAGATTATTTATCACATTTGTTCCTTGATCAACTGGAAGTAATTTTATTTGACCATTACCTACAACAATAAATGCTACTGGTTGAACAGTAAAGCCTGCTCCACTACCACCAGCGAAAGGAAGCTTCCCATTAGATTCATTTTGGTTATTTCTTGTATTTGAACTAAACTCTCCTCCACCTGATGCGAAGCCTAAGGAAACTTTCGAAATAGGTATTATAACAAGCCCATCAGCAGACTCAACAGGGTCACCCACAATTGTATTAACATCAACCATATCCTTTATGCTTTCCATTGTGGTTTGCATAAGTCCTTCAATTGGATGTTCACCCATTTATTTCACCACCTTTTTTTTAACTTTTAATCCATTGTAACCTGCAATAATAATATAAACCAATTTTAACCTAATTATGCAATTGAAATACGTTTCAAACAAATTGGTGCAGTTATATTTAGGAATAACATTTAGTTTAAGCTTTCTAACTTTTACATTAGAGTATATAATTTCAAACAAAAAACTTTTTAACGACCATAGACTTCCTGTCAAAATAGCCGTAACAGCTGCATTTTCTATTCCTATTTGAGAAGACCAATAAATTTTAGTTATCTTAACCTTTCTAGTAATATAGTTTATTATTGGAGTAATATATTGTTTTAGTTCAATTACTCTTTCTACTTTGTTGAGTATTTTTTTAAACGATACAATATGTTTATCTTCAGAAATATCATTTTCAATATCTCCTTCTTCTATTTTGTTCTTATATTTAACAGATAATTTATCTCCAGCCATTATAATATCTACAAAAGGTATCTCTACTCCAAATTTTACTAATCCTTTAAATAAAAGTATCTTAAGTTCAAAGTTATTATCATTATTTTTTCTTTCAAAAATAATGTTTATGTAAAAAGGAGCAAATAGTAATATACATATGATTATTAAGATAATGCTAACAATTATAAAAGACAAGATTTCCACCTCATAAATATGATTAGATAATATAAAAAAATACTATATTTTACTTATGTAAAAATGAAATGATAGTATAATAGAAAGTCATTAATTACATCTTCTATTTTTCCCAAAAAAAAGAAAAAATAACACAAAATACTTGTGCTATTCATCATTTTCTTTTACTTCGTCATCTGAATTTGTACTTTTCTTCAATTCAGGTAATTGTTCTATTGATATCAATCCAAAATATTTTAGAAATTCATCAGTTGTTCCAAACAAAATTGGTTTGCCAGGTTTATCTAGCCTACCAACTTCTCTAATTAAATCTTTTTGTAAAAGAGTATAAATCGACCTTTCACATTTTACTCCCCTTATTGCTTCAATCTCCATTCTAGTTATAGGTTGTTTATACGCAATGATTGATAGTGTCTCAAGAGCAGCATTAGACAGCTTTTTATTGCTTTTTGGAGTACATAATTTACTTATCCATTCATAATGCTCGGGTCTTGTTACTAATTGATATTTATTATTAATTTGTTTAATCTGCAAACCTCTACGATAAAAATTAAAATCAGCTATCATTTCTGTAAGTATATCAGAGATTTTACTCTTTTTCATCTCAAGAACCTCTGCAATATCTGATAGTGATAAAGGTTCTCCCCACACATATAATAAGGATTCAATAATTGCTTTGATTTCCCTTTGATCCATGTAAGCCCCCCAATTACTTTTCAACAGTATTTTTTTTAAATATAAGAATATCTCCAAAGTTATATTCCTGAATAAAGGTAATAATATTTAATCTTATTAATTCCAATATAGATAAAAAAGTAACTATAATTTGTAATTTATTTAGATCATTTTTAAATAAATCTTGAAATCTGACTTTTTCACTGTGAGAAATAATTTCTAAAAGATTTTTCATAGCTTCTTCTATAGTTATTTCATCTCGTTCAATTTCAGTTATATCAAAGGTGTCATCATCTAGTTTTTGTCTTCTCATTAAGTCATTAAAAGCTTTAAATAGATCGGTTAATTGTACACCTTCTAATTTTGGCTGATCGAAGTCGATAAATTGTTCGATTTCTTCCATAGGCTTAAAAAAAACTTTCTTTTGTACATTTTCTTTAATTTTTAATTCTTCAGCAGCATTTTTATATTTTTTGTACTCAAGTAATCTTTTAATAAGCTCTTCTCTAGGGTCAACTCCTTCTTCGTTGAGATCATCTTCATCGTCATTGCTAGAAGGTAATAGCATTTTTGACTTTATCTCAAGCAAAGTTGCAACCATAACAAGAAATTCACTAGTAATATTTAAATCTAACACTTTCATGCTTTCTATATACTCTATATATTGTTTTGTTATTTCAGCTATAGGAATATCATAAATATCGACCTTATTTTTTTCTATAAGATGATACAGTAAATCTAGAGGACCTTCAAATGTTTTTAATACAACCTTATATTCCATTAATAATACTCCTAAATATATTTTATTTGAAAATAAATATTAATCGATATATTATTTCTAAACCATACTCTACTACAGGACCTATGAAGGTACCAATACCTTTTGAAAGAACTAAAATTATTAGTATTACATATAAATATCTTTCATATTTATAAAAAAGCATTTCAAATTTTGTGGGAAGCAAGCTTGCTAATATTTTCGAACCGTCTAAAGGTGGAAATGGCAACAAATTAAATATACCTAAACCTACATTATACCAAGCAGTAACAAAAATAATAGCATTTAAAATTTCATTTGTGAATAATCCTAAGTCTAAAATTATCACAGAAATTATTGCAATAATAAAATTTGATATTGGACCTGCAATTGATACCAATATAGTTCCTAGCTTTCGGTTCTTAAAATAAAGTGGATTTATTGGAACAGGTTTAGCCCATCCAAATCTTGCAATCAATAACATCAAAAAGCCAATAATATCTAAATGCACAATAGGATTTAAAGTTAGTCTTCCATTATTTTTTGCTGTTGGATCACCTAAAGCATATGCTGTTAATCCATGTGCAAGTTCATGAAGTGTAATAGCTATTATTAATCCAGGTAATGTTATACCTAAATTAATGATTGAATCAATAATATTACTTGTAAATCCCAAAAAAATCACTTCTTTCTTTATTTGATTACTAAGTCTAATAAGTATTATAACATATTATAGTTTAGAACCAAAATATAACTTAAAAAAGGATACATTATATTATTAAAAATGTAATGTATCCAGGTTTTTTTCTAATATTTTGTTTGTTTTTCAATCAGAGAAATACTTAAATATCATCTCCGCTGACTCACTTGCGTTTTCCAAGCAACCTATTAAAAACTCTACTTAAAATTTTAAACATAGATGCTTTTTCAATCCTTTCTTTAGTAATTAGATTTACTCTTCCTTTTTCTTCACCATCTATCTTATAAATTATTTCTCCTACCTTACAGTCTTTTTCAAATGGAGCTCTAATTACATCTGGTAAAATAGTCTCTTTTTCTACATTCTTTGATTCGCCTTTTTTAAGTAGTAAGCTTAAATCTTCATCTGCTAAAATATCTACCTTTTCAACCTTACCTTTTGAAACAGACATTGATGTAATTACTTCTCCTTTTTTTACTAAAGGTAATGAGTCATAATTTGCAAATCCATAATTCAACAATTTTTTCGAATTGTCAAATCTTATTTTAGAGGATGGTGCGCCTAACACTACACTAATTAGTTTGAAATTTCCTCTAGTTGCAGATGCAGCTAAACAATGACCTGCTGCATTTGTAAAACCTGTTTTAATACCGTTTGCTCCTTTATAATCATAAATAAGTCTATTTGTATTAACTAAGCTTTGTATATCATCCTTTTCTTTTCCTACGGTTACTTCGCTCATCCAAATTGTCAACCATCTATGAATCTTAGGATACTTTAAGAGTTCTTTAGACATTAAGCTTATGTCATAAGCAGTTGTATAATGCTCATCTTCAGTTAGTCCTGTTGGGTTTTTATAATTTGTGTTGTTCATTCCAAGCTCTTTAGCTCTATTGTTCATCATGTCGATAAATAACTCTTCACTACCTGCGATATGCTCACCTAATGCAACTGCACTATCATTTGCAGACCTTAATGCAATAGAACGAATCAAATGCTCTACTTTTTGAATCTCTCCTTCTTCAAGATATATCTGACTTCCTCCCATTCCAGCTGCATTTGGGCTTATTACTACTTCATCCTCAAGGCTGATTTTATTACTATCGAGCGCTTCCATAGTTAATAATAAAACCATTATTTTTGTAATACTAGCAGGAGGTGATTTTTCATGAATATTTTTTTCGTAGAGTACTTTACCAGTAGAAGCATCTATCAATATAGCAGATTTTGCTTCTATATCAAACAACTCTTCTGCGTAAGTAATTTGTGCTGTTGGTATTATAATTGACAGGCTAAATATTAAACTTAAAAGTATTATGCTTAATTTACTTTTAATCACAGTTATTCCTCCTTATTTCCAATCTATATATTTAGGTTTTCCTCACTATATTTAACTTATTCAAAAGATTTTGTGTAATTAAAATAAAAAAAACTTACCTATCAGGTAAGTTTTTAAGCTCTTGGATGTGTTTTTTTGTAAACATCTTTAATTTTATTTTTTGTTATTTGAGTATAAATCTGTGTAGACGAAATATCTGAATGTCCTAGCATTTCCTGTACTGACTTTAAATCAGCTCCATTTTCTAATAAGTGAGCTGCAAATGAATGTCTCAATGTATGAGGAGTTATTTTTTTATTAATATTCGCTTTATCAGTATATGATTTGATTATTTTCCAAAAACCTTGTCTTGTTAACCTTCTTCCATGATGGTTTACAAACAAGGAAATTTCTGTTGAATCCTTAATGAATGATTCTCGATACTCATTTATGTAAATTGATAAAATCTCAATAGCAATTTTCCCTATAGGTATAACTCTTTCATTTAAGCTATCTTTTGAGCAATTTATGTAACCCATTTCTATATTAATATCATCTAAATCCAGTGATATTAATTCTGATACTCTAACTCCCGCAGCATATAATAATTCTAGCATTGCCTTATCTCTTATTCCTTTAGCGTTATCAGTTTTTGGTTGATTTAGTAAAATTTCAACTTCTTTAGGAGTTAGTATCTTTGGTATTTTTTTTTCTTGTTTTGGAGACTGTAAATTAAGAGTTGGATCTTCATCAATTATTCTATTATTTAGTAGGAATTGAAAAAAAGATCTTAAAGATGCTAAGCTTCTAGAGATAGTGGAAGCTGATCTTCCTTTTTTCTGCTGATACATTAAATATGTAATTATAAATGTTTTATTTACAGATGCTACATCATAAATATTATTTTTAATAATATATTCCTTAAATTGTCTTAGATCTCTATTATAAGATTCTTGAGTATTAAGAGCTAAGTTCTTTTCATACTGTAAATAGTTCATAAATTTTTCAATCAATACATTCATTATATTTCTCCTTTTACGTCATTCTAAAAAATAATTCAACAAAAATGTTTAAAATCCTTCAAGATATTATTTTTTCACAAAAAATATTATCCTCACAAGGAGATATATAAGTAAATAATTTTTTTTATGTAATAAAATAAATAATTATCAATATTTGGAGTTGTCATTACCAGAGTAGAATTGCCTTTCGGATAATCAGTTGTGTTTTTTAAAGGAAGAAGTTCTAAAACTTTATTTAAAGTATGTGGTAAAATAATACCAATTATAATTAAAATAATAAAAATTCGTATAGCCAGTATAATGGTTTTATAAATATTATTCAATATTTTATCACCCTCATTCCAAATCTATGTTAAGAAATGTAGCCTGATATTAACTTCATGAAGATTGGAGTAATATATGCTTCAACAAAACTACCTAGCACTAATAATGATGAAATTAAAATAATATTAATTGTATAACTTGTAATAGCACTAAAAAAATTATATCTAATATTCTTTCTCATTTTATTTTTAATGATCATGATTGAAAATTTAGTTGAAATTACAGAAATAATCACTAAGCTAGGAATAACAAAAAAGTTCTGAGGTAATACTGCAAACACTGCAAACAAAAAACCTTTGAATCCAAAGCCTTCAAATAGAAATCCTACAGTAAATCCAATGATAAATCCTCTTAAAGCCAATATTCCCAAAATAACAGGAACACCAATAACAATTATTCCTAAAAACCATAATAACATAATAGTTTGAAAATTATTAACAAATGATTGTTTTAACAACTCAAAGCTATTGATGTCATTTTCATTTATAATCTTAAAAAAAGAATCTAAAAAGTTAAGTATTTCTTTTTTTTGTCCTTCATCAATTATTTTTATTGTTATAGCACCAGCGCAAATTCCTATCATTAAACATAAAATTGAAATAAAATAAAGAAAAAAATTGTTTTTAAAGTGTTCATAAAAAAATGCTTTTAATCTTGCATACATAAGTATACCCCCTTATACAAGCCCTTATCAATTATTATGCTTAAAAAGGGGGTATTATTACTTTATGATAATACATTTCATTATTATGAGTACAAAACAAACTTATTCTTGTTTGCTATTAATAATGTTATTTGCCATTAAAATTCCTATTATACTTTTACTATCAGTTATCTCACCATTATTAATCATATTTAACAGATTGTCTAATTTTATTTTAATAATTTCAATATACTCATCATTTTCAGGCTCAGCAGTTCCCTCTGCTAATCCAGTTGCAACAAATAAATGCATTTTTTCATTAGAAAACCCAGGTGAAGTATAAAATTGGAAAACATATTGAATTTTCTCAGCGGTGAATCCTGTCTCCTCTTTTAGTTCTCTAACTGCACAGCTTGCAGGATCTTCTCCATGTTCAAGCTTGCCTGCTGGTATTTCAATAATTGCTTCTTCTATAGCTTTTCTAAATTGCTTAACTAATACTAATTCATTATCAGCTGTTATTGGTACAATTGCCACAGCTCCTGGATGTTCAACTATTTCACGCTTTGTATATTTTTGATCAGGTAACTCAACAGTATCTAATTTAAGATTGATTATCTTCCCCTCATATATTTTTTCACTTTTCATAGTTTTTTCTTCATATATCATAAATAAATACCTCCTTCACAGATTAATAAAAACTTTTTAATCATATTTTAATATATGTAATACTATTATTATTATATAACTATTTGTAACTTTGTAAAGCTTTTAAAGGAGGAATAGAAATGATTGAAGTATGCTCTACTAAAAGTATATGTTTAATTGGTAAAGCTAAAGATGTTCTTGACCAAATCAAAATTATGGCAAATCAATATACTACAGTAAAAGAAGTTATTGAAGACCATCAAGATAATTTACAGCTGCTTTTCCAACAGCACCAAGAGATATAAAATAATCAGTATCATCATTATACCCTCGTCCCATTGTAGTAACATTTAGTTTAAAATGATTTAGAGCATTTATTATATTAGCTCCATCCTCATATATAATATTATGCTTATTTCTTATTTCAGTTTGATCTAGTTGAGTTTCGATAAAACTATTTTTATTTTTAGTTAGAATAGGTAATACTACGTTGCATCTAGAAAGAGTAGTTTCAGATAGAGCTGTAATAGTATGATGGCTAATTCCTCTATGCCTATCTCTTTTATCTGAAAAACTAATTCTTGGAATAGCAAATCCAGAACCCTTCAAAATACTTACTGCGTTCAGAATATACCCTTGTTCTATACCGCTAAAGCCATATTTTGTACCTGTGCCGACTATTCCAGGTCCCATACAAACAATAGTAATATCACTTTTTATAACTTCTTTAGCAGTGATTAAACCTGTATAAATATTTATACATTCAAAGTCACCACCAAATGCGTGACCAATAGTAATAGTATTGTCAATTATTCCCTTTTCCTTGAGACTTTTCACAGTAAAGCTAAAATCGATTGGTAATGCACCTGAATCAGTCATTATGTAGTTTATACTTGTATTTGGCCTAAGCCACTTTATCATTGATGCAACTGGGGCTAACATGCTGTGTAAAGATCCTACTAATACAATATCATTATCTAAGCTTTTAAAAGATTTTATTTTATCATGATAGATACTTTCTTGTTCTTCAACTGCAAAGCATTTTATCTGAAAAGGTGTATATCTTAGCTTCATAATATGACCCCTGCCAGTGGAGTTTATATTTTCATATTTTAGGTTATGTACTACAAAATGATACCCTCCAGTACCTAAAGATAATTCTATTGCAGTAGTATTTAATAATACTTTATCTCCAACATCAATGCTACCAGTTAGATAATTATAATTTATAGCTTCTGATATTGAATTATTTATTTCAACTGTTATTAAAGTTATTTTATCACTTTGTCTTAAAATAGCTTGTGTGATTCCTTCTTTTAAGCTTAACAGGTTAACGCCTCCTCACTATCTGCCTAGGTTGTCAAAAAAATTTAATATCCTATTATTACTTATTACATTTGTTAAAGAGATAAATTCACCCAAAATGTTCAATGAAACTAACATAATCAAATATATGATTTTTACAGAATAATTATGTGAGACAGCACAAAAAAAGCCTAGGGTAATGCCTAAAGAATTTGCCCCAACATCTCCAAGCATTGCTTTTGCTTTAATATCAAAAGGTAGAATAACTAGAATTATCCCTAAAGCAGAATACATTATTATGTTAAAGCTGTTATTTGATGCTGAAAAGACTAGAATAATTAATAAGATAGCAAAAGACTTTATTGCTCTCCCAGGTCTTAAATCAAACATATTAATTAAATTAGTAAATAACGCAATTAAAAAAATGTTAATTAGTAATTGAGGTAGGCTATTAGAAATCATTAAAGAAATCATAAAAGCAGTAAATAAGCCAGTAATAGCCTTGAGTCCTCCTGTTGTTAATTTTCCTTTAAGTATTGAACGAATATGCCCTTTAAACCCTTTGATTCCCTTTTCTCCAACTAAATCATCCAAAAGTCCAGCTAAACCCATTAATGTCAAAAAAATAATATATATATAAATGTAATTTCTAAAATCATTAAAAAAGAATGAAAAAAACATACAAATGAATACTTGATTTAATACAAATAATAATCCCACACCTATTGGAATATTTTCATTCAGATAATTCTTGTCTAGGCATCTGTTTTCTTCTAGCATTTTAAGAAAAGGTGGTAGGGTAATATAAGTAATTAATGTACTTATTAAAAAAATAAAAAGATTTATGTTTGGCATATTAATAACCCCTATAAATAATAGTAAATAATGTCTTAAAAATATCAATAAATTGCTTTCCTCTATGAATAAAACCAGAAATATTTCTTCCAGTTTCTCTATGTGTCATACTTACATTAATTTCTTTAATTATATAGTCTTTTTTCAATGCACCAACTGTCATAGCAACTTCTATCCCAAAATTGTTTGGAATATAGGTTATATCTTCAATCACTTCTTTTCTATATACTCTTTGACCAGATAAGACTGTATTTATTTTTTTTTTAGTCATTAAGAATACACCATATTTAGACAATAATTTCACTAATCCTATTCCTCCCTTTTTAGTAGGACTATGAAATTTAGCTATTGTTAAATCTGCCTGGTCCTCTAAAACTGGATATATTAGTTTCTTTACATCGCTGCTCGATTCTCCTAAATCAGCATCTAACAATACTAAATAATCAAAGTCAATCATCTTAATTGCAGTTCTTATCGCATATCCTTTTCCATAATTTTTATTAAAAGCAATTGTTTTAATATCTATATCCATATTTCTTATTTTCTCAAGAGTATTATCTGTAGATCCATCATCAACAACTACTATTTCATCAATTAAATCTATTTTTAGCAGACTATTTAAAGTTGCTACAATAGTATCTTCCTCATTATAAGCTGGTATTACTACAACTATCCTACAATTTCTTTCCATATTATACTCCCTTTATCTAAATATTCCAAGTTTAATCAAATGAGTTGGTTAAAATATTACTAGTTTTAGATTTACTCTAGTGTTTAAATAAACGCTCCTCTAGTGTAAATATTAAAGAAGCTTTTCCCATGATTGTGTTTATGCTATCAATAACAGGAATATTCTTTTTTTTAAAATAATCAGTATGTGAATATTTAGAACCCTCCTGTGCAATTCCAATAATACAATAATCCTTTTTGTTCAAATATTCAATAATGTTATTATCAAGAATTTGATAGATTATACCTTTTTTGTGATTTAAGTCTCCTGTTAAAATGAAACAATCTATATCTTCATTGTATTGGCCTTCAATATTTATTACATTCATTTTAATTAGTTCTTGAAAAGCTTCACTGCTTTCACCATTAATTACATTATTTATAATATTATTTGCAATGTATTCTAATATCTGTATATCATCGGACCCTATTTCAGTATATAAATACTTCATATTAAAGCTTTCAGGATTGTTTTCAATATTATTATTAATTGTAGTAATAGATATGATTTCAGCGCCAGCTATTTCTAATAAAGAGTTAATATCTGAACAATTATAATTATTGTTTGTATTAATTATTGCAACCTTAATATTTCTAAGCCTATTGCTGATAAGCTTAGGAAAAGATAGTTCATAAAATTCTTTATATTTCTCATTTTCATTATTAATTGAAGCTATCATCTCTTTGTTTTTTTTATTTTCTTCTTCTAAAAGCTGAAATTTTTCTTCTAATTTTGCTACGATATCTTCTCTTTCTGCTGCTAAAATTGCTTGAGCATCAAACATAAAGCCAATAAATATTCCAATTCCTAAAGCTAAAAAAATTGCTGAAATTGAAATTATAAAACATCTCGTGTTAATACCCAATAATATCACTCCTTCAAAGATTTAAAAAGAGTTTTAATCTAATCTGAATTAGTTGGAACAATTCTAGTAATGGTGGGAATTTTAGACTAAGTACTATAATTGGAATAATAGCAGCGATTCCCAAGCTTAAATAATGCTTAAAGCTCACACTGCTCTTATACAGCTTATTTACACCCTTAGCATCTACCAACTTAGACCCTACCATAAGTCTAACCAAAAATGTACTTGCCATCCCTTTTCTTCCTTTTTCTAAAAAATCAATCATATTATTATGAGTTCCTACTGCAACTATGATATCAGCTTTATTATGATATGCTAACAACAAAGCTATATCTTCACTTGTACCCGGAGAAGAGAAAACAGTTGATTCTAAACCTAAGTTATTTATTCTCTCTAATCCAGGAGATTTACCATTTTTATATGCATGAACTATTATTTCGTTTGTTATCTTTAAGCATTTATCACTAACACTATCCATATCGCCAATTATAATATCA
>DAOUQG010000222.1 GCA_030625765.1 Thermohalobacteraceae bacterium
GATGATGAATATCAAGAACCATTGGAATGTTTAAGTTTTCACATATTTCTAATACATCAATAGTATCATATATTTTATCATCATTTTCTAAGATAAGTCTATTCTGAATTTTTTCAGGTAATGTGAGAAAATTTTTAATAAATCTTTCTTTAGTTTTTTCCTTTGAATCATACTTTCCACCAATGTGTAAAACTAGCTTTCCATTATCATCACTCAAGCCAAAACTCTCCATAAGATTATTATGGTAAACTAAATCTTTGATAGAAGCTTCAACTACATCACTTTTGGGAGAAGCTATGATAGTAAAATGGTCAGGATGAGCACTTATTCTCATATTGTTTTCTTTGATAATGGTTTCAATTTCTCTATATAATTCTTTAAACTCATTTTTATAATCCCAATCTAATACATGTGGGTGAGTTGCAAGTGGAACAAGCTTCGAGGTAAGTCTATATACTTGAATATCGTGAGCTTTGTTGTATAACAAAATTCTTTTTGTGTTTTTTAAATTTTCCTCTGTTAATTTTTTAAGTTTATATAATTTTACTTCTTCATCCTCAATTTTTTCGTATTTGCTGTATGTGATAGTTTTAGATGGTGAACAATCTTTCAAATCAATTGTCATAGCTACATAACCTAATCTTATTTTCATAGTTTCCAATCCTTTCAAAAACTCGAACATTATCAAGCTGTCATTAAATTAATACATGTAAAAATATTTGATATTAGTAGTTTGTGTAATTGTTGTGAATTTTAACATAGTTAAGAAGAAAATCAATATAATTGTTGGTAATAAAAATGATAAGCATACAATCATTTTTCAAATGCCAATTTGTGATATAATATAACAGTACATAAATATATAGGAAATAAAGATATACAAGTGTGTATCATATATTCTAGACAGTGAATACACATTTAAAATTATTTAAATTCTACAGAGCAAAGGTTGTGATATTAATATGATAAATATTATTGAAATTAGTGATAGATATAGGAAATATGTTATCAGAAAAATCGAAGAAAGCTGGGGTTCATCTATTATCGTTTCAAGAGGAAGGGTTCATGATGTGAAATACTTAGAAGGTTTCATTGCTATTGAAGGACAAGATATAAAAGGAATAATTATATATAACATTGAAAAATCAGATTGTGAAATAACATTACTTGAAAGTTTTCATGAAAATTGTGGGATAGGAAGTAGATTAATTGAAAAAATTGTTTCAGTTGCAAAAGAAAAAGAATGTGATCGTTTATGGCTTATAACAACAAATGATAATACAAAAGCAATGAGATTTTATCAACGAAGAGGCTTTGATATGGTAGCAATTCATCGTAATGCACTTGAAGAGTCAAGAAAAATCAAACCAGAAATACCTTTGAATGGTATTGATGATATACCTATTAAGCATGAGATTGAGATGGAATTAGCTTTGTAGTATTGAAATTTTAAATAGAGCATACGACTAAAATGAAGGAGACATCATTATGTTAAGTAAAAAGGATATAATAGATATTATCAGTAAAATTGATATTCTTGAAAGCGATAATTACTGGTTAGTAGCAGGTGCAGCTTTAGTTATGCATGGTGTAAAAGAGTATACTAGAGATATTGATTTAGGATGTACTATTGAGTTAGCTGATAAATTAGTTGTAAATGGTTGTAAGCATACTGTTGGTAGTGATGGAAAGAGAATAATACAACTGAGTAATAATATTGAAGTTTTTGAAAATTGGGAAGTAGATAAGATTGAAGTGATTGATGGAATACCTGTAGGTAGTCTCGAGAGTATTAAAAAACAGAAAATAGAGTTAGGTAGAGAAAAAGATTTGGAAGATATTAAATTGATTGAGAAGTTTCAAATAAATAATAATTTACAGATAGAAATCATTGAAGATAATGATAACCTTTCAATAAATAAATCTTCATCGAGATATTGGTTTTGATATAGATTCAGAAGGTTGTTTTAATAGCTTTGGAGATTTTAGAGAAAATGTAAATGAATATGTATTAGATATTTCATAAATTTTAACTTGATTTATTTTCCAAAATTATATACAATTTTATTAGATTATTATGAAGGAGGTTTTGTAGAATGACAACAACTACTTGCTAATTAATTTTCAAAAATGAAAATTAAAACAGAGGAAGTTTTGATACCTAATCAATTAGGTTTTTTTGTGATACTTCTTTTGATACAGTAAGTAGAAAGAGTCATTTTATAGAACTAAGATTAATATGTTGATAATGCTTATTATTAAATTATAGGCTTGTTTTGCCTGTTATTCATATAAGTTTATTAAATAATGTGAAATTTTAGACTGTAAGAAGACTATGTTTTCTTACAGTTTTTTTGTTCTATCAAAAAAATTAATAGATTAGGTAACATATCAGAGTAATTGCTAAGACTAGGAGGTAATTAGAAATGCTAAAAAATAATAATATCGAAACCGCAAATCTAATTTTGCGTCAATTTTGCATGGAAGATGTATCAGTTGTGTATTCTTTAAGTCAGGAAGAAGATATGCGTAGGTGGATACCTGATCAAGTTTACGAAGATGAAAAGGAAGCAGCTGATGTTTTACAATACTTGATGGCACAATATATGGATTTACCAACACCCAATAAAACTCCTTATGTTCTAGGTGTAGTTTTGAAGGAGACAGATGAACTTATAGGTCATGTAGGGTTAAGTCCTATAGATAAAGATGTTGAAATTGGCTATGCTATAGCAGAAAATCAACAAGGGAAAGGATATGCAACAGAAGCAGTTGTGGCAATAACAAAATGGGCAATAAATGTGCTTGGATTGTCTGAGGTTTTGGGTATAGTAGACAGCAAAAATCAAGCATCATGCAAAGTGTTAGAAAAGTCAGGATTTGATTTTGTAGAAAAAAACTCAAGAGAGGCTTTTGGACGAAATTGTTTATGTCGCGTATATCGAAAAGATAATGGACAATAAGAGCTTCAAGAACTTATATTAGTAATTGTGTCATGATAAAGAGAAAGGAATGGTATTATTATGATAAAAATGACAACTGGGCATAATGCTTCGCAAGAATTTAAAAATCAATACAATGAGCTAGTAATCAATACTTTTGATTTTAGTTTTGATAGGTGGCATGAACAAAATGTTTGGGATAGAGACTACGAATGCTATTCGATTATAGAGAATGGTATTATGATTGCTAATATTTCTGTTTTTAAAATGAATTTATTAATAGATGGCTTACAGCATGATTTTTTGCAAATTGGTGCAGTCGCAACCAAAAAGGAGTATCGTAATAAAGGATATTCACGTCAGATAATGAATCATATTTTTAACATATATCCTGATACACCAGCCTTTCTCTTTGGAAGTGACAGTGTTTTAGAATTCTACCCTAAATTTGGGTTTTCACCTACAATTGATAGGAAACCTTATATTGAATGTACATTAGAAAATGAATGTGAAATGACAAGACTTGAAGTCACTAATCCAAAGGTTGATAAGTACCTGAAAGAACGCTCGCAATTTTCTAAGGTATTTGATTGTACAAATCAATATTCTATAAACTGGTTTCATTTGCTGTATGGCTTTTCAAATAATATTTATGAAATTCCTGAGCTAGATGTAATGATTGTTGCAAAACAGTATGATAATACACTTGAAATTTATGATGTTGTTGCCAATAAGCCTGTAAGTTTTTCAAAGCTTATTCCACATCTTAGCTTTAAAGGGGTGAATTTAATCCAATTTGGTTTTAATCCTGATTGGCTAAATGTTGATTACTGTATGAAGGAATATAAGATAGAGGACTCGACATTATTTTTGAAAGGCAATTTTGGAGTAGCAAAGGAATATATATTACCTATGCTGATAAGGACATAGCTAGCAAAAATTCCTCACTCAAGCTAACTCTATAGTTAGAGTGAGGAATTTACTAAACTTTTTATAATCAAGGAGGATTTTATGAGTAGAGTGAATAGTAATCTAAAAATTGAAAGAATAAATAAGGATAATTATTTAGAATTTTCTAAAGTAATTGAATGGAGAAGGTTAGGAGAAAAGGCGGAAAAAATAAATTATGAAAGATATAATGAGTATACAACTAAAGCTTTTTTTGAAAAGTATAATATATTTAATACTGATTTTTATTATTTGCTAGGAGCAAAGTTTGATAGTAAATTTGTTGGTTATATAAGCACATCTATGATACCAAAACCAGATAATAGATTAGGAGTATATTTTGTTGATGAGCTATGGGTAGCATCGGAGTATAGAAATAAAGGAATTGCAGAAGAACTCATGAAGGAAGTGTTTAATAAGAGCATAGAACTAGGTATGTGGAGAGTGCGACTATATGTAAATGTTGATAACACAATAGGAAGATCATTTTATAAAAAGCTAGGATTTGTTGAAGATGGAGAAGCAATGTTTTGTCAGAAAAATATTTAGTAAGAGGAGAAGATAAAAGTGAGTAATTCACCAATTATTAAATGTAAACCAAAATACGATATGAGTATAAAAGAGCAAAATGTAGTTTTTAATGAAATTAAATCAATATTAAGAAATAAATTTAATTATGAAGTTATGGAGATTTCAGAGATTGGAGTTGGTCAGAATCAAAATTATCTAATCAAAGCTAAAAATAATGGAGAGCAAT
>DAOUQG010000047.1 GCA_030625765.1 Thermohalobacteraceae bacterium
TGGTGTTTGGGGAACAAATTATTATGGAAATCAGAAAAAGCATGCGAAAATTCTAGAAAACTAGAATGATTGGACAAATAAGCCTTTTTCTGTTATCATTTACAGTGACTAAACGAATAAAGGAGAGTTATGTTAATGGAAAATAATAAGGTTTTAGCAGTAGTTAATGGCAAGGATATTACGGAGAAGGATGTAAACTCGTTATTAAATAGCTTAGATCCACAAAGAAAAGCACAATTCAGTTCACCAGATGGTAAAAAGCAGATATTGAATGAAATTATTACTCAAGAGCTTTTTTATTTGCATGCAAATGAAATAGGAATGGATAAGGATGAAGCCTATCTAAAAGAGTTAGAATATGCTAAACAAAGCTTATTAAAGCAGTATGCTATCAGAAAGACTTTAAGCGAAGCAAATGTAACAGAACAAGAGGTTATAGATTATTATGAGCAGAATAAGGATAACTTCAAAAATCCTGAAAGTGCTAAAGCAAGCCATATATTAGTTGATACAGAGGAGCAAGCAAATGAAATTGCAGAAGAAATAAAATCTGGACTTTCATTTGAGGATGCAGCAAAAAAATATTCAAAATGTCCTTCAAAGGATAAAGGTGGAGATTTAGGGTTTTTTACTAGAGGTAGAATGGTTCCTGAATTTGAAAATGCTGCTTTTAGTATGGAAAAAGATGAGATAAGTGAGCCAGTAAAAACACAATTTGGTTTTCATTTAATAAAATTAGCTGATAAGCAACCAGAAAAGGTTATTAGCTTTGATGAAATAAAAGATAATTTAACAAATCAGATAGCAAGCATGAAGCAAAATGATTTGTACTATAGTAAGAGTAAAGAATTAAGAGAAAAATATGAGGTTGTAATTAACGACTAGAATTAAAGTCCTCTAGCTATTTGCTAGAGGACTTTGTTACCTTTAGTACAATTCGTTTTCAAGTGAATTTCTATGCTCAACAAGGTCTATAGAACCTAATACTATATGAGCAAGTCCAAAGCCTACTAGACCCCAAGCTAATGGAGTAGGAAGAATCTTTTTCATAGCAAAGCCTGAGGTAGTAACAGCAGTGCCTAAAATTGTTGGTATCAATCCTTCTCTTGTATGCATCATTGTCCTCCAATCTTTTAAACTTGGTTTAATATTATTTTCTTCAAAATTAGATAAAAAATGAGTGTTAATAATAATGATAATAGTTATAAATTGATTTATAATACAATATATGGAAATATAGAAGCGAAGTTTCATCTATGGATTAGCTTCTTTTTAATTAACAAAAAATTGAATAATTTATATTGTTAATAATACTAATATTATGTATGATATAGGTAGGTCACTGAGAAATTATTTTTTAAGATTAGGAGGGCGATTATGAGAAGGGGAGACTATTTTTTTGGAGGAATTTTAATATTCATAGGTATATTGTTTTTACTTAATAACTTTGAAATTATTCAGCTAGATATTAATCCTGCAGAACATTGGCCATTAGTGTTTATTATCCCTGGTGTATTATTTGAACTAGGTTTTTTTATTAGAAGAAAAGATGCTGGATTGTTAGTTCCGGGAGGGATATTGTTAACTTATGGAGTATTGTTCTATATAAATGTCCTATATGGATGGGACTGGGTGAATCAGTTATGGCCATTATTTCCAATGGGAGTAGCTTTTGGACTCTTACAGCTTTATGTCTTTGGAGGAAGGGACAGAGCATTATTAATTCCAGTAGGGATAATAGGTGGATTTTCGTTGATTGCTTTGTCATTTACTCTTGAAATTCTTGATTCTGGAATTTTAATTGGAGCTGCTTTTATTTTATTAGGTTTAATATTTTTATTTAGGAGAAAATAATATCATAACTTTATTGCCCTGAAATTTCAGGGCAATATTCATGGAGGAGAGCAGATGTTAGAAAAGGATTTATATAGAGTATATTCTGAGCATTTAAAACAAAAATATGGAGAAAAGGTATATAAGCTTCCGATAAATTTGCCAATAACTTGTCCAAATAGAGATGGATGTGTTGGTATAGGTGGATGTATTTTTTGTGGAGAAGAAGGAGCAGGCTTTGAAAACCTGTCAAATAAGATCTCAGTTAAAGAGCAGCTTGAAAGAAATATGAGATATATTAAGAAAAAGTATAAAGCAAAAAAATTCATTGCTTATTTTCAAAATTTTTCAAATACATATATGCAGTTTGATGTTTTTAAAAGTGTTATCAATGACTCAATAATGGATGATATAGTTGAAATATCAATATCCACTAGACCTGATTGTATATCAGACATTTATTTAGAGTTTCTATTTTCAATCAAAGAAAAGCATGGCATAGAAATTACTATTGAACTTGGATTACAATCAGTAAACTATCATACCTTAAAAAAAATAAATAGAGGTCATACATTAGCTGAATTTATCGATAGTACAATAAGAATTAAAAAATATGGGTTCAATATCTGTACTCATCTTATTCTTAACCTTCCGTGGGACAATATGGATGATGTAATTGAAAACGCTAAAATACTATCGGCTTTGTCTATAGACTATGTTAAGCTTCATTCTTTATATGTAGTAGAAGGTACTATCTTAGGAAAAATGTACTCTGAAAAAGAAATCAAACTAATATCAAAGGATGAATATATTGATAGAGTTATTTCTTTTTTAAGCTATTTAAAAAATGATATCGTAGTACAAAGACTTATAGGAAGAGCACCAAAAGAAAAGACTCTTTTTGTTAATTGGAATACTAGTTGGTGGAAAATAAAAGATTATATAATTGAACGGATGACGAAAGAGAATACTTATCAAGGGATTAAGTGTGATTATTTAAATGGTAAGGCTTTGAAAAAATTTTCATATTAATAAAAAAGCAGAAGGAAAAACTCTATTTATGTAGAAATTAATATAAGAAGTCTAAACATGGAGGGTGATGACAATGATAAGATTTGTATGTGGTCCAAAAGGATCAGGAAAAACAAAGCGATTAATTAGAATGGCTAACGATGACTTGAAAAGTATAGATGGTGGTGTTGTGTTTATAGATGCAGACGATAGCCATATGTTAAACTTAAACCATGAGATTAGATATGTTAATGCCAGGGAGTTCAATATTAACAATATTGATGTTTTCCGTGGCTTTTTGTGTGGAATTATTGCTAAAGATTATGATATACAAAAAATTTATATTGATGGTATACATAAAATGTTAGAAATTGATGTACAGGACTTAAAAGACTTAGTTCAGAAGAAAGCTGAAAAATATAATGTTTCTTTTACTATTGGGTTAGATACTGATGAGGTAGAACTATCAGATGAAATAAAGGATCTAGTTATTAGTTGAATTTTGTAAAATTGTTTAATTTTTAAATATGTAGATTTTATATCTACTTGGAATCATTTATATAATTTGTAACACAATAAGAAGGCAGAAAATTTTCTGCCTTTTAACAATTAATGAAAAAAACTTTTTAATTGTTTAGTTAATCAGGTGATTGTTTAGAAGTATGAAATAATATGAAAGAAATTGATGTCAAATTTGAATTTAAGTGTGTGGAGGTTCACTCAGTTTTATAGCTTGAGCACAACCAAAAGGAGGATAGCTTAGATGGAAAAAAAAGAACGATTGGATAAAATATTATCAAATATAGGTTATGGTAGTAGAAAAGATGTAAAAAAATATATAAAACAAGGTTCAGTAAAAGTAAATGGAAAAATTATAAAGGATAATTCAGCAAAAATTAATCCGTATGACGCAGAAATTGAAGTTGACGGAAATATGATTGAATATAGAGAATTTATTTATTTAATGCTGAACAAACCAGATGGCTTAATATCTTCCACTGAAGATTCAATACATAGAACTGTGATAGATCTTCTCGATGAAAAGTATATAAGCTTTAATCCTTTTCCAGTTGGAAGACTTGACAAAGATACAGAAGGATTACTTGTTATTTCAAATGATGGGAAGCTGGCTCATAATTTATTATCTCCCAAAAAGCATGTTGATAAAACGTATTATGTAAAAGTAGATGGAATTGTAAATGACGAAGATATATGCATGATGAAAGAAGGTATAGTGCTTGACGACGGTTATAAAACTTTACCTGCAAAGTTAGAGATATTAAAGTCAGACAATATTTCTGAAGTATATTTAACAATTAAAGAAGGTAAGTTTCATCAAGTAAAAAGAATGTTTAAGGCTACTGGAAAAGAAGTAATGTATTTAAAACGAATAGCTATGGGAAAATTGAAGCTTGATGACAGTTTATTACCTGGGCAATATAGAGAACTTAATGAACTTGAAATTGAATTACTGAGAGAGAAGATAAATAATTAATGAAAAAAATATTAAATTCATTTCGCGACATTAAAGAAAGTATTCTCTTAATATGTTATAATAGATTTATATAAAAATATTAGCTTAATTTAGATAGGGTGTTAATTGTGGTTTCTTTTAATAGGAAAAGTATTTTCGACAGATTTTTTGAGCATAGAGATTCTCTTATTATCCAATATAGGAATGGAGATATATCCAAAAGAGAATTTGTGAAGCTCAACTTTGATTTTGTTCAGCAAATGAGAGTAAAACCTTTTACCAAAATAGATAGTTATGAAAAAGGTATGTACAACTATCAATATTTCAATATGCTAGCAAAATATTATTATATGTTAGCAATGGAGATAAAAAGAGATGGTAAACATTATAAGTATTTTAAAGATTATTTAAACAAAGCTCATTATTATTATAATGAGAAGGATAAATCTACATTGAGACTTCTTAGATTTTTAGAATTTAAAAATGTAGAAGCATATTTCATTAAAGCTCAGTCAAAAAATCTAATGGATAAGTTGTATGAAATTGTCTTAAAGGACTATGAATATGCTATTTTCCATTCAAAAAGCAAATGGTTAGTAAAGATTTTAAAAGAAGAGGGTATTTTTAGTGAAGGAATGAAAAAGTCTCTAATTGATGAGTATATTAATGAAAAATATTAAAACGACCCGTAGGGTCGTTTTACATTCTATTAGCAAGAATTTTGATAATATTATCCATCGGTGTGTTTTTATCAATTTCAAAAGTACCAGGAATAAATTTAGTATCTAATCCCAATTCTTGCGCACGTCTTAGAAAAGTCCATTTATCATCTGCATCAATAAGTTTATTACTAACAAGAATGTCAGCAATCGAAGGTCCAACAGCACCTTGAGGAATTTGTATTATAATTATTTTATTAACATTTGAATCTTCATTAACGTTATTCTGCTGCTCTTCTTGATTAGAGCTATCAGTGTCATTATCTTTATTTTCTTGATTCTCTTCATTTGAATTCGAAGAATTATGATCTGAACTACTTATTATATCATCGGGCTGCTTTAATGGAGTCTTGTCTAGGTCGTTTGCAAATAATATATCTAATCTCCATAATACAGTAGTACCGATAGCTATAAGTATTACAATAACTAGTACGATATCCATAGAATCATATAAAATGTCTTTTAAACCTTCAAAAAGTTTTTTCAAGCTACTCACCTCAATTAGTTATCATCTATTTAATAATAACATATTATATCCATCAGTTTCAATAAAACGACAGTCAAAAACATGATGTTACATTTTTCATGTGTTTGAAAAATTAGTATATACAAATGAAAAAAGTTTGACTTCATTTTTCATTCATAATAATATACAAATATATATTCGAACAACTATTATTCACCATGAATTTTGTTAGATGAATAAAGTTTTTTTAAACGGTTAAGATTATTCAGACTATATATAAAATTTTTACTTTTGTCAATAATCACTAATAAATTTAATGAAAGCTGGTGTTCTTTTGCAGGAAATTACAATTAACAAAAATGAGCATAACCAAAGAATGGATAAGTTTATTAAGAAGTATTTACCCAAGGCTTCTGCGGGTTTTATTTATAAAATGCTTAGAAAAAAGCGGATTAAGCTAAATAATAATAGAGCAAACCCCGAAAACATATTAAAGGAAGGCGATAAAATACAACTATATTTATCTACTGAAACTTTATGTAAATTTCAAGAGGACAAAAGGATACATAATGTTTCAGTAAATTTTGATATAGTTTATGAGGATTCTAACATATTATTAGTTAATAAACCAAAAAACGTATTGTCACATCCTTCAAAACAAAAAGACGAAAATACTGTTGTTAATCAGATAGTCAGCTATTTATATGATAAGGGTGAATATAAGCCAAATGATGAAAAAACTTTTATTCCTTCAATATGTAATAGGTTAGATAGAAATACTAGCGGGATCATAATTGCTGGCAAAAATTATGCTAGCTTACAAGTTATAAATGAAGCTATAAGAAAAGGCGAATTAAAAAAAATCTATAAGTGTATAGTAAAAGGAAAAATTGAAGAAAGTAGAATGCTTCGAGGATATTTAGTTAAAAATCCTAAAAATAATGCTGTTAAAATTACTAATAAAGAACAGAAAGATTCAAAACCGATACATACGTATATGAAACCAATCAAATACTCAGAAGAATATACTTTATTAGAAATTGATTTAATAACAGGGAGAACACATCAGATTAGGGCACATTTGGCTCATATCGGACATCCTATTATAGGGGATATAAAATATGGAGACAAAAAGATTAATAATTTGTTTAGAACTAAATATCAGCTAAACAGTCAGTTTCTCCATGCTTATAAAATAATCTTTAATAGTTTAAAAGAGCCTTTAGAGTATTTAAATAATAAAGAATTTGTTGCTGAAATGAATAAAAAGTTACAGAAGATAGTTAGAGATTTATTTAAATGATATACAAATAATGGGTAGTATTCCAACACTTTAAAAATAATATTTATTTTTAAAGGAATTAGAGTTTATTTAAAGAATATATATGTAGGTGCAATAGTATTTATTATTCTTAATGTTTTTAGTTTTTGAGTTGGGTACTTATAATCAAAAGGTGGTGTAAAGTTGGAGAAAATATTGATTATTAACGATTCAAAACTTGAATCTCTTGTATTAAAGGGTGTAATTCAAAGGGTTAATCTTGAACCTATTGTATCAACTGAATATGATGCAATAATGCATGTAATGGATAAAAGTCCATCAGTAGCCATAATTAATTATATTATGGAAGAAACCAATGGAGATAGATTAGCTAAAAAAATAAAAAAAATAAATCCTGATATTAAATGTATTTTATCATCATGTGATGTTTTAGAGAATAGAAAATATGATAATGAATCTATAGATAAAGTAATAAAAACTCCAATTAACCCACAAAAATTAATAGAAATAATATTAGATTTTGTTATATAAGTATGTTTAAAAAATTTTAAATTACATATCCTAATTATGATTAATTATAAGGAGGATGAGTAATTTGAAGGTAAGAGATGTAATGACTTCCGATGTTTCAGTTGTATCATCAAGTAGTTCAATTAGAGAAGCTGCAAGCCAAATGAAGAAACTAAATGTTGGTTCTATACCTGTATGCGATTCTTCAAATAGGCCAGTAGGGATTGTAACCGACAGAGATATTGTTGTTAGGAATGTATCTGAAGGAATGGATTGTAATACATCTGTAGATAATGTTATGTCAAAGAATCTTATAACAGTTTCTCCTGATACAGATATTCATGAGGCAGCAAATATTATGGCAGATAATCAAATTAGAAGATTACCTGTAGTAGATAACAATCAAATCATAGGAATGCTTTCTATAGGAGATTTAGCAGTTCGAGATGTTTATGTTAATGAAGCTGGTGATGCATTATCTAACATATCAGAACCTAGTAGACCTACAATGTAATAAAGGCTATAAGACCTAAGATAGTTTGGTACAGAGAAGCTATAATAAGCTCTCTGTACCTTCTTAATATTTTTAGTTTTTGGAAGGGGGATACAAATGAAAAGTGTAAAAAATAAAATAAAAATTAAAGTTGATTGTTTTGGAGAACTTGTTGTTGATAATAAGAGTACACTAAAAGAAATTTTAATGATAATAGATAAAGAAAGATATAATAAATTCCTAGGTGCTTTAGTTAATAACGAAGTCAAATATTTAGATTATGCAATTAATGAGGAGAGTAATATTAGGTTTATTGATATAACACATAAGGATGGGATGAGAATATATGTTAGAACTCTTTCTTTTATTTTTATAAAGGCATGTAAAGATTTATTTGATGACTGTAAGGTAACTATAGAGCACTCTTTGAGCAAAGGGCTTTATACTGAAATACATAATATTGATGCAATAAATCCAAAAGATGTTGAGAAGATTAAAGACAGAATGAAGACTATTGTGGAGCTAGATATGCCTATAGAGAGAATATTAATTTCTAAAGATGAAGCTGTAGAGATATTTGAAAAACAGGGAATGCAGCATAAAATAAAACTTTTACAGCAAAGAGAAAAGGAAACTAAGCATGTGTATCTACTAGACGGTTTTTATGATACATTTTATGGGTATTTAGCAGCATCTACAGGACAAATTAAAGAGTTTAATCTTGTACATTACAATTCGGGTATTATAATCCAATATCCTAGAAAAGATTATAATTTTAAAATTCCAGAATTCGAGGAACAAAGCAAGCTTGCAAAAATATTTAAGGAAACAGAAGAATGGGGAGACATACTTGATATTGGGTATGTATATTCTTTGAATGAAAGAATTATGAATAATTCTTTCAATGAAATTATTAGAATATCTGAAGCATTACATGAGAAGAAAATAGCTTATATAGCTGATACAATATGTGAAGATGATGAAAAGAGGGTAATACTAATTGCGGGACCATCATCATCTGGTAAGACTACCTTTGCGCAACGTCTATCAATTCAGCTTAAGGTAAATGGTAAGAAGCCTATTTCAATTTCATTAGATGATTATTTCGTAAATCGAGAGGATACACCTCTTGATGAGAATGGAGAATATGATTTTGAATCTATAGATGCAATCGATATTAAATCGTTTAACAGAGATTTAATCAAATTACTTCAAGGTGAAGAAGTAGAAATACCCACGTTTAATTTTATTACAGGCCAAAGAGAGTATACAGGAAAGAAAATAAAAGTTGATAAAAATCACCCAATCATTATTGAGGGAATTCATGGATTGAATGAGAAATTAACAGCTTCTATTCCACATCAAAACAAGTTTAAAATATATATTAGTGCACTTACTCAGTTAAACATCGATGGACACAATAGGATACATACAACAGATACTAGATTGATTAGAAGAATGGTTAGAGACATGAACTTTAGAGGTAACGATGCTAATAGAACTCTAGAAATGTGGGATTCAGTAAGAAGAGGAGAGGAAAGAAATATATTTCCCTTCCAAGAGGAAGCAGATGTTATGTTCAACTCAGCTTTAGTATATGAGTTAGCGGTTTTAAGAAAATACGCAGAACCGTTACTTATGAAAATAGATGACAGTAACAAGTTTTATTCAGAAAGTAAGAGATTACTTAAATTTATTAGATATTTTAAAAGCATGGATTGTGAGGATAGCATCCCATGTACATCTATTATTAGAGAGTTTATTGGAGGAAGCTGCTTAAAAGAGGAATAGTCATTTATGACTGTTCCTTTGATTTTTCTTATAAAGTTTTGTATAATATTCTAGCTGATATTTATTAACTGATAAGTTATTATTTTTCATTTTAAAGAGGAGATGAATAAATGCAGATACTTTTAAATAAAATATTAGAAAATTGTAGAAGAATAACTGAGAAGGGAAAGGTAGCAACATATATACCCGCACTTGGAAAGGCTGACCCAAATGATTTAGGAATTTGTGTTGCTGATATGAATGGCGATTTATTTTCAGCTGGAGATTATGAAAAAAAATTTACTATACAAAGTATTTCTAAGACAGTAACTTTGATGCTAGCTATTATGGATAATGGAATTGAGTATGTGTTCGATAAAATTGGCATGGAGCCAACTGGAGATGCTTTTAATTCTATTATAAAGCTTGAAATTGTTTCTCCTTCAAAACCATTAAATCCCATGATAAATGCTGGAGCAATAGCAGTTACATCAATGATAAAAGGGAAAAATTCTTTAGAAAAATTTCACAGGCTATTAAACTTTTTTAGGAAAATATCTGGGAACGAAAATTTGGATATCAATGAAGAAGCATATTTATCTGAAAAGGCCACAGGAGATAGAAATCGTTCAATGGCTTATTTCATGCGAGATGTAGGAATATTTACTGGTGATGTAGAGGATATATTAGATGTTTATTTTAGACAGTGTTCTATAGAAGTAAACTGTATAGATATAGCTAAGATTGGACTTTTTTTAGCCAATGATGGACGAATACCTGAAACTGGTGAAATAATCACTTCTGAAAAAGTATCAAGAATTGTAAAAACCTTTATGGTTACATGTGGTATGTATAATGCTTCTGGACAATTTGCAATAAATGTGGGTATACCAGCGAAAAGTGGAGTCGGAGGAGGAATAATGACTTCTATACCGCATAAAATGGGAATTGGTGTTTATGGTCCAGCTTTAGACGATAAAGGTAATTCTATTGGCGGATGTGAAATGCTTAAGAAGTTATCTGAAGAATTAGACTTTAGCATTTTTTAAGCTTAATCAAAAGATGTTAAATTTCATGTCACATTCATATTGCGCAGAAGCAGATAAAAAAACCAAATATTCACATAAAATATTATGGCAAATTAGCATTTATTTGTATAAAATGATAATATAATAAAGTAATAATTAGACAGAAGGTGATGAGTTTGGATTTGATTTTTAATATTAATGGTACAAACGGTGACATAGAGATAAATCTTTCTCCCCAAGCCATACAAAAACTAGATGATTCTTGTGGTAGTATTGTTTTTCCTTTTTATAACAGTAAGTTTATTATGACTTATCATATTAAAAGAAAGGGATGGGAATTTCCAGCAGGTAGTCGAGAAGGAGGAGAAACACCAATAGAATGTGCAGTTAGAGAAACGTTTGAAGAAACTGGAGCTTTAATTAGTAATATTATTGCAATAGGATATTATACAGTAGATATTAATAATGAAAAGCGTAAGACAGCAATTTACAGTGCAGATGTAGAAAGATTTGAACCAAAACCAAGATGGAGTGAAACAGATTTAGTGAAAATATTCGATGAACTACCAGAAAATATATCTTATTCAGATGACGTATACAAAATTGTACTAGATCATATAAGGAAACTAAGAAATCAGATTAATGAAGTGGTTGAGTAATAAAACTAGGATATGACTATTATTTATAATAGTCATATCCTAGTTTTATTATGAATCGAATGCTTCATCTTCCCCTACATCATTAGTAAAATTTTTTGAAAAATTCAGTGTTATTCCATCGTCTTTTGTTGATTTGCCTAAAAGGTGTAGAATTGGACAGAATTTAGTTATACCTTCAGCTACTTTCATTGAACCTAAGCCAATAAGAAGATTAGAGTTTCTTGATATGCCAATACCAAGTATTGTTAATCCGCCTGTAATTCTTAGGTATGAGTCAATCTTTCCTACATTTTCCTTCAATAAATCACCTCATTATTTATAGATTTTAATATATTTGTCTTCTAATGGGTTAGTCATGAGTATAGATATTTTTTGTATGAGCTAATAATATTATTCAGACTATTTTATAAAAGTTTTATATTTTTTATATACCTATGATAATTTTATAAAGTGAAACTTATTTCAGATAGAGTTTTTACCCAATCTGAAATTGCACTTACTGATGAAGATACTAAGTGACTATCACTGATAAAGAAACTAAGTGACTATCACTAAATCACAGATTTAGGATATCTACTTATAAATCACAGATTTAGGATATCTACTTAAGTATAAATGACCTGTACAAAATCAAAGATTTTGGCAATCTACTTAAGTTGAACCAATCCAGTAGCTATGCAATTGATGAAGAAACTAAGTGACCAACATCTGATGAAGAAACTAAGTGATTAACACCAAATCAAAGATTTGGGTTCCCTACTTAAAATCAAGATTTGAGTTGTCTACTTATCTTTACTCCCACTTAAAGAAGTGGAGGTATTAGAATTGTAAGCTATCGGACAAAAATACACTTTATGAATAATTAAGTATTAATGAAAGCACTAAAAAAGACTTGGTAGTTACCAAGTCAAATTTACTAAAAGTTTAGTCCTTCTTTTCTTACCCCAACACTAAGTGATAAACCTATACAAATCATATTAACAAGCAAAAAGGTACCTCCATAGCTCATAAAAGGTAAAGGAATTCCAGTAACAGGTGTCAATCCCATTGTCATTCCAATGTTCTCAAATATATGAGCAACCATCATTGCTACAATTCCAATAACTACTAATGATCCAAATAAATCCTCTGTTTTTTTAGCAATTCGGATTAATCTTAAGAGCATAACTAAATAAAGAAAAATTAAGAGCAACCCTCCTATTAAGCCAAGTTCTTCACCTATTACAGCAAAGATTAAATCAGTTTGTTTTTCAGGTAAAAACCCTAGCTGTGTTTGTACACCTTCATATAGCCCCCTACCTAAAATTTTCCCAGAACCAATAGCTGTTATAGATTGATCAACCTGATATCCAGAACCTAAAGGGTCTCTAGTAGGGTCTATAAAATCCAGAATTCGATTTTTTTGATAAGGCGCCAGTGTAAGCCATATTACAGGCAAGCTAATTATGCCAGTAATAGATGAGTAGAGAATATATTTAAAATCAATTCCAGCTACGAAAAGCATAATTGCTACAAAGAAAATAAAAACTAAAGCAGTTCCATAATCTGGCTGTTTTGCGATTAGAAATATTGGAATACCTGCAAAGGCTAATATTTTTGAAAGTGTAAATAACTCATTTATGTTTTCCTTATTATTATCAATAATCTTTGCAACAGATAGTATTACTCCAATTTTCACAAGCTCTGAGGGTTGGAAGGTAAAGCCTCCAATAGCCAGCCAGCTTCTTGCACCCCAATTTTCTTCACCGAATCCAAAAATGAGAACTGCGACTAATAATAGGTTACAAAAGATATAAATAAACATGTAAAGCTTTCCCCATATCTCATAATCAATTAGGGTTAAAATAATAATAGCGACTAATCCAATACCAAAGGCTACTCCTTGCTGTTTTAAGAATGGAAAGCTTCCAAATTTCGAGTTGCTCGTAGCACTTGATATCATAATTAATCCAAATATAGTTAACAAAATTACTGCAATAAACAATATATAATCAAATCTTTTCCAAAAGCTTTTTCTTTTTCTTGACATACTGACTTCCTTCCTAATTTATAGGTAAATAAACTTATATACTAAAATTATAACATATAACAAATATAAAGCATATACCCAGTAGAAATTATAAACTAAATTCTTATTATTATTCTGTATTAGAAATTATATAATAGCTTGGAATGTGATATCATAAAAAAAGGAAGGTGATGATATGGAAATTATTTTTACAATAATAGCTTTAATAGTCATGTGTATAGGATTTTTAGGAGTTTTTTTACCAGGAATACCAGGAACAGGACTTATATTCATTACAGCTCTTATATATGGTATTATAACAAAATTTTCTGATATTACTATTGCAATAATTGTTATTATGGGTATATTAACTGTAGTATCAGTTATTTTAGATTACGCTTCTTCAATTTTCACTACTAAAAAGGCTGGTGCATCAAAATATGGACTTGTAGGAGCAGTGATTGGTGGTATAATAGGCTTTATTATTTTCAATATTATTGGATTATTGATAGGACAATTTATCGGAGCTGTAGTAGGTGAATTAATTAAGAAGACAGATGCTAGAAAATCAATTAAAATTGGGTTTGCATCCTTTTTAGGATATATTATTGGAATTGTTGCAAATAGTACCATTGCAGTTATTATGATAGTTATTTTTGCACTTAAGATTATATTTTAAGGAGTGTTATACTGTGTATATAGGATGTCACTTATCAATATCAAATGGCTTTACGAAGGCAGCACAAGCTGCAATTAGTATAGGTGCAAATACTTTTCAATTTTTTACAAGAAATCCTAGAGGTGGGAAAGCAAAGGATCTTGATTTTGATGATATTGAAAAATTAAAGGAAATTATGAAAAAATATAAATTTGGTTCATTACTAGCGCATGCACCTTATACATTAAACTTAGCATCCTACAAGGAAAATGTTTACGATTTTGCAAAAACGATATTTAAGAATGATTTAGAAAGATTAGAGAAAATTCCATGTAATCTTTACAATTTTCACCCTGGCAATCATACTGGCAAGGGAGAAGAATATGGAATTGATAGAATAGCAGCAATACTAAATGATGTGATAACAGGGAATGAAAATACTATGATTTTGCTTGAAACTATGTCTGGAAAAGGTACTGAGATAGGCTATACATTTGAACAACTAAAGAAAATAATTGACAAAATAAAATATTCTGAATTAATAGGAGTATGTCTGGATACTTGTCATGTTTATTCAGCAGGATATGATATAGTAAATAATCTTGATAATGTTATTGAGCATTTTGATAATATTGTTGGAATAGATAAATTAAAAGCAATTCATTTAAATGATAGCATGAAAGAATTTGGTAGTAAAAAAGATAGACATGCAGGAATAGGTGAGGGTACTATTGGATTAGAAGCAATAACTAAAATTATAAATCATCCTCAATTAAGAGACTTACCTTTTTTTCTAGAGACTCCAAACGATTTGGATGGTCATAAATATGAGATAGAATTATTGCGAGAATTAGGTAGCTAATTCTTGCTTTTTCTTATCCCAATTAATACTATGCATAAAGATAAATTCAAGAAAAAATAATAATATTGCATAGTTAATTGGGAGGTAATCAACATGAATGGTATTCTAGTTAGCATTTTAGTTGGATTAAGTACAGGATTTGGAGCAGTTCCGCTTATTTTCATTAAATCTGTTCCTCAATCTGTTAAAAATGGTTTGTTAGGGTTTGCAGGAGGAATTATGGTATTTGCTAGTTCATTTAGCTTGA
>DAOUQG010000078.1 GCA_030625765.1 Thermohalobacteraceae bacterium
GCAGATTTAGATCAAGCATTAGCATTAATCTGAAAGAAGTGGTACTAAGAATTTGCATTATTATCCTCGCTGTTTAGATATACATCACTTCTGATGAAGCTACTAAGTGACTTACAACTGATGAAGAAACTAAGTGATAAACACCAAATCAAGATTTGGGTTTCCTACTTAAAATCGAAGATTTGTGTAATCTACTTATGGATAAAGAAACTAAGTGATTCACAACAAATCAAAGATTTGTGTTCACTGATAAAGCTACTAAGTGACTTACTCAAAATCAAAGATTTTGGTAATCTACTTATACTTATCGGATAATAATACAAATTCAAGTGTATTGTGTTTATATGACATTTTGTGACTTTAGTATATAAGAAGGAAATATAGTTAATATAATGAATAAAGAGTCCCAAGGGAAAAAGTGTGGGACTCTTTTAATGCTTTTTTATGTAATTTTAAATTAAAATTCCATAGTTCTTACATTGACTCCATCAACCTTTTCTAGCTTTTCTTTTAACTCTGATGCTTTTTCAGCACAATTATTTACTAATTCTAAAATGAGTAGGCCTTTCTCTGTACATTCTTCATTGTTTTCAGTTTGTTGATGTAGTCCTAATCTTGTTTTGATTATACATCCAAAATCAGTTAACAGCTTTTGAACTTTTTTAACTTCTTCAAAACGGTTTTCTATTTGGATTCCCACAATTATCTTTTTCAATATTTCACCTCTATTCTAATAAATATGTACTTTTTTATATTATTAGGAAATGCATAATGAAATATTCCATTTTAGGAAATTAGCTTAAGAGGGTACATCCATTATCAAGTTCAATTTCAAAATCTAATGTAGTTGATGGATTTACATATATTGATAGTTCAATTAATGGGTAACTACGGTTTGTTCCAGGTGAAAAGGTTAAATCATAACCTATATTCTTTATTGTAAGTAATCGAATTATAGATAATAACTGCTCTACTTTAATAATATTGTTATTTAATAAAGCTTGAAAGACATCAGTAGATAAGATTTTTAGTAGATGCTTATTTATATTCTCCATAATATTCCACCCTCTTTTTTTCTCATACTATTATATGTTTTCAAACAATGTTATGGGATTAATATAATCTATTCCTTTGCATACAAAAAAATAATTTATTGACATATAATTCAAATTATATTATATTATACTTGTGATAGTATTAAGAGAGGAGTGATGTTATGAAAATGTCAACAGTATATTCTTACTTAAAAAAATTTAATATTGCTCCAAGTGCGTGGTTTATCAGAGGTTAGTAATTTGATTTTTGTAAATAATTTTATACATATTTGAGTTGAATACTGATAATATACCCTTGGAGTAGGTAATACCTAACTTTAAGGGTTTTGATATTTTGATTAGTATATACATATATCATGTGTTAATTTTTTCAATACAATAGATTTATAAAATATCAATTGCAGAGATTAGTTTTTTGTAAATTTATACTATTTGTATGCTTGTTGATAAGAAGTAATTTAACCCTTAAAGTAGATAAGGTTCTATTTTAAGGGTTTTTTATGTTCTTTTATAGATTCATATGTTAGTAATCGAAAATTTCACCTGAAAAGTTAGGTAGTTAAAGTAAAATAATAGTATATAAGAGGAGGAATAATTTGAGAAAAAATAATGTAGTATTAGCAAAAAAAGGACTTAATGACATTGATTTTAAAGCAATATCAGAATTAGAAAGTATATGTAACAAACATGATAATTCAAAATTAAGATTGAATTGGGATATGTTGAAGGAACGCTCTAAGAATGAAGCAAATGATTTTTTATATTTTGTGGATGATAAACTGATTGGTTATTTAGGTATGTATATACTTAATCGTTCGGAGGCGGAAGTTAGTGGTATGGTTCACCCTGAGTACAGAAGAAAAGGAATTTTTTCCTCACTTGTTTCAGCGGCAAACAAAGAATGTATGAATAGAAAGATACCAAAGTTCTTATTCTTCTGTGAAAATACTTCAGAGACTGGAGCACAATTTTTAGAAAGTATTGGAGCAAAATACAAAATATCGGAATATGAAATGAAACTTGATGATAAAAAATTCAATAAAATTGATAAGTCTACATTGAAGTTTAGAAAAGCTGAAGCGGAAGATACCGATTTACGAATAAAAATATTGTCAGCATGCTTTGACTATGAGCCTAAGGATAAAGTAGCATTTACAAAATTGCTTCAAGATAAAAATAGATTAATATATGTTGCTGAGGTGGAGGATGAAATAATTGGAAATATCAGTGCATCAAAAAATGATGGTAAATCTTACATATACGGAGTAGGAATATTACCTGAATATAGAGGAAAGGGATATGGAAAACAGATGCTTTCACTTATAGTGGAGAAGATTATGGAAGAACCTTATAGTGAGATAACACTGGAAGTAGCATGTAATAATGAAAATGCTCTTACATTATATAAAAAATGTGGATTTGAAGTAGTTACATCATATGATTATTATGAATTATTTATAAATAATAATAAGAATTTAGGAGGAAATTGATTTGACAAAAAATTCAAATATTGAATTAGTTAATTTAGGTTGGAATGATGAAAGACAAAATCAGTTGGAAGCGTACAACAAAGAAAATAATGTAAGCTTTTATGTTGGTAGAGTAGGTATAGAATATAGGGGATTCTATAAGATACATACCTCAATGGGAGAGATATTAGGAAATGTTTCTGGAAAGATGCAGCATAGCGCATTTGAAAGAGCAGACTATCCTGCAGTTGGAGATTGGGTAATAATTGATAGAATTGATCCTAATACAGGGAATGCAGTTATTCATTCAATATTACCTAGAAGAAGTAAATTTTCACGTAAAATAGCAGGAAACCAAGCTGGAGAGCAGATAGTAGCAGTAAATGTTGATTATCTATTCATATGTATGTCATTAAATAATGATTTTAACTTACGAAGGTTAGAAAGATATTTGATAATGGGATGGGATAGTGGAGCAAATCCAGTGATAGTATTAACTAAGGCAGATTTGCATGAAGATGAAGAATATATAAATAGTAAAATAGAGGAAATTCAAGCAGTAGCATTTGGTGTTGATGTATGTGTAGTTAGCTCTGTATCAGGAAAAGGAATTGATAAGGTAAGACAATATCTTGGTGTTGGTAAGACTGTGGCTTTTTTAGGATCTTCCGGTGTTGGAAAATCGACTTTAACAAATAGTCTATTAGGAGAAGAAAAGCAATATACTAAGGAAATAAGAGATGATGATAGTAAAGGAAAACATGCTACTACACATAGAGAGTTAATACCTTTAAAAGACGGCGGAATAGTTATAGATACTCCTGGGATGAGAGAGTTTCACATATTTGACTCAGAGGAAGGATTAGATAGTACATTTAAGGATATTGAGGAGCTAGCTAAAAACTGCAAATTTAGAGATTGTACTCATGGATCAGAACCTGGATGTGCTGTTCGAGAAGCTATTGAAACAGGAACCTTATCTGCAAAGAGATACGATAATTATTTAAAGCTTCAAAAAGAATTAGAATTCATAAAGAGGAAAAACAATACGAAAAAACGTCTTGAACAAAAGAATCAAATGAAGCAACGAGTAAAGAATAACAGGAATAAGAAAAAGGGATGTATGTAAATATAGATATTCTAATAACAATAGGTAAAAGATCAGTTATATACAAAGGAACCCAAAAGGGTTCCTTTGATTAATTAGATATTATATCTTTTTATCAATTTATTTCTGATAAAAAATGCAACGCTGCCAATAAACCTTAATATACCAACTATAATTAGTGCTGTATGAATATTAAGCTTATCCTTGATTGCAACTCCAATAATTGGCGAAATAGCGGCTGATATATTCAGCATAGTGTTATACAGTGCAATATATATTGTTCTATTTTTCGTTGGAGTAACCTCCAAAAGTATATTAAACAGAATTAATACAGTACCAGAAACAGAAACACCTATTATTATATTGAATAATACTAATGCAGATAAACTATTAGATACAGCGTAAAGTATTGGTGTTATTGCCATACCAAAGGTTGAAATACTTAGCATAATACTATTTCCGTATTTATCTGCTAGTTTTGCCCATACTGTGTATGCTAAAGTGGAAGATATACTACTTGCAATTGTAATAGTACTTAACCATACTTCATTTGCATGCAAGTATTTTACAGTATATATTCCGAATAAAGGCCATCCCATTTGCCAGCCAAAATGAAATAATAGTGAGCAACCAGCGAATATCAAAAAGTTTTTTTCTTTTGAGAAATCTTTGAGAACTTCCTTTAACGATGATAAATATGTAGAGTCTGATGGCTTATTTTTATTATTTATTCCTCTAAATTTAAAATACGAGAATACTTCTATTTGAGCAATGAAAAATGCAAAAATAAAAAACAGTTGATATAAACGAATTGATTCTGTATTAGTACTAGGAATCCTAGTCAGTAGTTGTCCTGATACAAAAGCAATTATCATTCCACAGACAGTAGAATATCTATTTCTGAGTGCCATAGCTTTTCCGCGAGATTTTTCATTAAAAATATCACCGATACTGGATTGAAAGCCTATCATAGATATAGAGCCTGGAAAATTCATAAATCCAACAAATATTACAAACAACCATGGCTGATAAGCTTTGTTTGCAAAAGGAACAAGTGCAAGAAGCAGATAGAATATTTTATGTGTAAATATAATTGAACCTGTAATTTGCTTTTTATTTTTAAAGCTTTCTATCAAGATTCCTCCTGGAATTAGTGCAAATACACTTATTAAAGCAGGAAGAGATGAAAGATAAGCTATATGATAATCACTAGCACCTATACGTTCTGCAAATTTAACAAAATAAGGGTTTACTAGATTCATAGCAATGACTGCTGCGATCCCATTGATAATATTGATTCTAATATTGTATTTAAGAAGTTTATCCCTAAACATAGAATATGTTTTCATTGATACACCCCTTTCACAAAGTTTCGTGATACTAAACATATTTATTATATACTATTTTTATGTGATATGCTATTAAATATATCAATTTAGGTATTAAAGAAAACTGAAAAATATCTTTGACATTATATATAAGAAAATACAATAAATGCAATATGAAGTTGAATTTTCCTAAAACAAGAAGGATATTCATGACATATCAAAGAAATATATATAAGGTTGTAAAAAAATAATAGTAATTTAAAAAAATAATATGTTTTAGAATATGAAATTAAGACTTTAGTACTGAATTTTTAAAAATATTACACAATATCAAGGAGGATTATATGAGTACGATAAAATTATTTGAAAAGAAGGATTTTAGAGTTTTTGTTGATATAGCTACAAATGCATATCCACGAACAAAGATAATAACTGAAGAAGATAAACAGAAGGCTGCAGAGAGATATCAAAAGATGCAGAAAGATAACTCTACAAAGAATTTTTATGGACTCTATAGAGATGGCAAAATGCTTGGTGGAATGCTTTTTCATGATTATGAGATGAACTTTGCTAGGGCAGAAATCAAGGTAGGAGGAGTAGGGTTTGTTGCAGTAGATCTGCTACATAAAAAAGAAAAAGTTGCAAAGGAATTGATAACATATTTCTTACAGTACTATAAAAGAAAAGGAACACATATGACGTCTCTATATCCTTTCAGACCTGATTTTTATAAAAAAATGGGGTTTGGAATTGGAACTAAGATGAGTCAATACAGAGTTAAGCCTATGTATTTACCAAAGGGTATTTCAAAGTCAAACATACATTTTATTTCTGAGAATGAAAAACAAAATGTGATGGATTGCTATAACAGATTCTATGAAAAAAGGCATGGAATGTTTAAAAAGACTCTATTTGAAACAAGTAGTATATTTACAAATCCTGATAACAGGATAGTAGGCTATAAGAAAAATGGAAATATCTTAGGCTATATCGTGTTTAATTTTGAAAAAGATGATAGAGAAAGCTTTGTTGTTAATGATATACATGTACATGAGTTTATTTATGAAAATAGGGAAGCATTTTTAGAATTAATGACCTTTTTACACAGTCAAGACGATCAAATAAGACATATTGTTTTTGATACTCAAGACGAATATTTTCATCATTTACTTTTCAATCCAACGAATGGAACAAATAATATGATACCTTCTGTATATCATGAAAGCAACATACAGGGAGTAGGTATTATGTATAGAGTAGTAGATGTAAAAGGTATATTTGAAACATTAAAGAATCATAATTTTGGTAATCAAAACTGTAAGTTAAAGCTGAATATCAGAGATACCTTCTTACATGAAAATGACGGAAGCTATATAATTTACATTGATGATGGTACTGCTGAAGTAAAAGAAAACGATCAATATGAAGTAGAAGTTTCGTTAGATATTTCTGACTTTTCATCTTTACTAATGGGTGTAATAGATTTTAAATCATTATATAGATATGGTCAGGCTGATATTTCCAGCACTGAGTATATCAACGTTATAAACAAGGTGTTCTTAACAGAAGAAAAACCAATGTGTACAACACCGTTCTAGAAGCAAAATTAACTTAGAATATTTTTAATTAATTTAAATCATTTTTATTTACTAATAGATTTTCATCCTGATATATTACATTTCTTCTACGTTTCATAATAGATATTCAGTTCTATGTGTTTGGTATATGTTTATATTTATATCGTAACGTATAGTGAATATCTTTTTTTTTGATATTATCATAAAATTCATTCTGTATTTTTTAGATAGGTTGAAAATAACAGATATTTTTACAATACAACTAAAAAATCATTTATTTCAAGTCGATAATAATAGTATAATCATAATAGGAGGCGCTGCTATGTTTACAAAAGATATTAACCTAGAGTATAGTGTAATGATGGAAAATAAAATTCCAATTCTAATAAAAGATAAATCATGGATGAATTTGTTTAACTCAGTTGATGATAAGGGAATAACAAGCTATAGAAATCAGCTTGACGATTTATTGAATGAACAGAAACAAATCGAAAGAGAGCTTTCAATACTTAAAGCTCAGAAAAAGAAGAATATGATAAAGATACTAAATATATCAGATGAGGTTAATAATAGCAATAATAGTAAAGCGATTGAGTTTATGGATAAATGCCAAGAAGAAATCACAGATATAAATAATAAAATAGAAGAAATCATGTTTAGGGGAGAGATGCTACCAAAAGAGATCAGGGAAGCAAATTATAATCTTTTAAAGGAAACAATAAGATATTCGTATAAAGAACTAAAAGCTAGTGAGGAAAAACTAACATTAACAAATGGTGAAATTGAAAGTCATAGAACTAAACTTAGAATATTATTAGAGCAAAAACATGATTATGAAGAAATGATTAACAATACATATAGTTTTCTACATGGTATTCTGGGGAGTTATGAGATGGAAAAATTTGATAAAGACTTATTGAGATGATAAAACTTTTTGAGAAAACTTGAAAGGAAGATTTTTGTGAATTTAAAAATATTTTTTTTGATTGTACTTGTTATTAGCGGTTTAGAGATATTTACAAATATATTTACAAAGGTTATCGTTTTTATAGCTTCAATTTTTAAAAAGAATTTTAAGCTTAGGGAAAAACCAGAAGCAGTGATTAAAATGTTATTTGTAGTAATATTCTTAACATCTGTAATATACTATATGACTCAAATGATTAAATTTCTCGCTGATTTATTTGGAATATCATTAAACATGAGTATTTTCGATATTTTTAGATAATAAATAAAATAAGTCCTAATTTATAGGGCTTATTTTTATAGGGTAGGTGGAATAATGATAAAAGGTAATGGAATAGATATAATAGAGATAGCTAGAATTAAAAACGCTATAGATAAAAATAAAAGTTTCTTAAAAAAAATATTTTCTTCATCAGAAAGAGAATATATTGAGAGTAGAAAAGGAAATATTAACACTATAGCAGGTTTGTTTGCCGCAAAGGAGGCAGTAAGCAAAGCTTTAGGTTCAGGCATCAGAGGATTTAAATGGACTGATTTAGAGATTTTACATAATGAATTGGGGAAACCTGAGGTGATGCTCAAGGGAAAGGCTAAAGAAATAGCATTAAGAAAAGGAATAGAAAAAATGCATTTATCGATAAGTCATAATCAAGAAAGTGCTATAGCATATTCTATAGCAGAAGGAACAAAAGCAATTTGTGATAGTAGTGTTGACATTAGTGGATTATCTAAACAGGTAAAGGCACATGAAAAAGAGTTTTATAACCTAATCGATAACAGCATGGTTAAAAGCTTAATTAGAAAAAGAAAAAAAATAAGCCATAAGGGAACTTATGGAAGGATAGGAATTATTGCAGGTAGCTTAGGTATGACAGGTGCATCTTTTCTTGCTTCACAGGCTACTCTGAGAAGTGGAAGTGGATTGGTTTTCACTATTACTCCAAAAAGCTTGTCACATATAATGGAAATAAAAACTACAGAAATTATAGTAAAACCTGTAGAAGATGAGGGGAGAGGATATTTTACAAATTCTTCTTTGAAAGAAATACTAGAAACAATTGATAAGATGGATGCTATAGCTTTAGGACCAGGAATTGGGATAGATGACAAGAGAATTAAAATAGTAGAAGAGATATTACAATATTCAAAAATTCCAATTATATTAGACAGTGATGGAATAAATTGTATAGCTAAAAAACCAAAAACTCTAATCAGAAGGATAGGTGAGACAATTATTACTCCTCACCCTGGCGAGATGGCAAGATTGCTAAATATAAGTATTGATGAGGTACAGTCAAATAGAATAAAGTATGCAAAAAAAGCATCTGAAAGATTTGGCGTAATAACTGTACTAAAAGGTGCAAATACTATTGTTAGTGATATGTCAGGAAATATTTATATGAACACCACAGGGAATGCAGGTATGGCAACAGCTGGAAGCGGCGATGTACTAACTGGAATAATTAGTAGTTTTATTGGACAAAAATTTGGAGTTCTAAATAGTGCATTAGCTGGAGTATATATACATGGATTAGCAGGTGATCTAGCAGCGAATGATAAGGGTCAATATGGAATGATATCTTCGGACATAATCGAAAAATTGCCATACGCAATAAAGCATATAGGAGGGTAATAATGAAAGCAAAGGATATAATGACTAACAACGTTGTTACAGTAACTGAGGAAAATACTGTTAAAGAGGTTTTGGAAATATTATTGGAAAATCGTATTAGTGGGGTTCCTGTAATCAACTCTGATAATGAAGTTATCGGAATAGTTTCTGAAGCAGATTTGATATATAGAGATAGGGACATTTCGCTTCCAGCATATGTTTCTCTTTTAGAAGGATTTATAATGTTAGAAAGTATGAAAAAGTTCGAAGATAAACTAAGAAAAAAGGTAGCTTATAAAGTAAAGGATGTTATGACTTCTCTAGTTGTAAAGGTAAATGAGAATGAAGATGTTCATAAAATTGCAAACATTATGCTAGAAAAAAAGATCAATAGAGTTCCAGTTGTAGATGATGATGAAAAATTAGTAGGTATAATTACTAGGTCAAACATATTAAAAAGTTTTTAGGGGGTTAAATTATATAGTATGAAAGTTTTAGTTGGTTTATTAATACTACTGATTACCATATCCTTTACAGGATGTAAAGAGCCAACTAATGAAGAAATTTATTATGAAGCACAAAAACACTTTATTAACTTAGATTCATATCAATGTGTAGCTAATATTAAAATTAGTAATAAGGAGTTACTAAGTTCATACAAAGCCAAACATATATATAAAAAACCTGATAAATATTATATAGAAATGTTAGGACCAGAGGAGAGCAGTGGGTGTACAACTATATATAATGGTAATCAAGCTTGGTTATATCATCCACAAATCAACCAATCATTTTTCATAAAGAATTTTAATGATTCAATTGAAGAAAGTATGTTTTTAGGGTATTTTTTAAAAATTTCTTTAACAGGGGAGTATAACGAGATTTCTTCTGAAACAATTAACGGACAGGACTATTTAGCAGTAACTGTTGAAATACCAGGAAATAACACTTTTAGGCAAAGTGAAAAAATATGGATAAATAAGAATGGCTTAATTCCATATAAACTAGTAATATATGATCATAAAGGAAATTGCACTGTTGAAGTAACATATGCAGATTTCAAATATAATGAAAAAATTGCAGATGAGAAATTTGCATTAAATATTGCCCATAACCATTAAATTTCATACCTGTTTGTATTAAATTACGGAATTTGAAAGTTGACAAAAGATAAGATTGAAAATATCATGGAAATAAACAATTGTTTTTATCATAATATACAGGAGGCGAATGAAAATGTTTAGTATCCAAGATACAAGGCCTGTTTGGGCAGAGATAAATTTAGATAATTTAGCACATAATATTAAAGAAGTGAAAAGAATTACAAAAGAGGATGCACTAATAACAGCAGTTGTAAAAGCAGATGCTTATGGACATGGAGCTGTCCTTGCAGCTAAAACTTTTTTAGAAAATGGTGCTGAAAGATTAGCTGTAGCTACTCTTTCAGAAGCAATAGAACTAAGGAAAAACGATATTAATGCTCCAATACTAATATTAGGTTATACACCTACGTATCAAGCAAGTGAAGTAATTAAAAATGATATTATACAAACAATATATACATATGAGCAAGCTAGTGCAATTTCAAAGGCAGCAACTGAAAATAATACTACTGGAAAGGTTCATATTAAAATTGATTCGGGAATGAGTAGGATTGGATTTATGTGTAATATCGAATCTGTAAATGAAATTGTTAGGATAAGTGAGCTTCCTAATCTAGAAATAGAAGGTATTTTTACACATTTCGCAGTAGCGGATGAAGAGGATAAATATAAGACTAACGATCAATATAATAAGTTTAATTGGGTTATAGAAAAATTAGAAGAAAAAAACATTATTATTCCAATTAAACATGTATCAAATAGTGCTGCTACAATTGATTTGTCTGAATATAATCTTAATATGGTT
>DAOUQG010000069.1 GCA_030625765.1 Thermohalobacteraceae bacterium
AAGGTGAGCGGACGTTCTACCTTAGCAAGTAAATATAATGTGTCTCCAGAAACTATTCGAAGGTCAATTGCTTTACTTAGAGATATGAATGTAGTTAAAGTAACTGAAAAAAGTGGTATCTCAATACTCAGTAAAAAACAAGCCTATCACTTTATTCAAAATTTCAAAATAAAAGATAGCGTTTCTAAGTTAAAGGATGAAACCCATAAGCTATTATTACAAAAAAAAGAAATTGAGGAGAATATAGAAGAAAATATTATATCTATTATTGAATATTCATCTCAATTAAGAAATATCGGACTTATACATCCTTTTGAATTAGAAATTCCTCAAAATAGCCCGATTATTGGTAAAACTATTGCGAATACTAATTTTTGGCAAAATACAAAAGCAACTATTTTGGGAATAAAGAGAAATAACGATCTTATAATTTCCCCAGGTCCTCATCTGGATTTTAGAGAAAATGATATTATATTATTTGTAGGCACTGATGGAGTCTTACAAAATGTTGAAAATTTTATCAATAATTAAGTATTAATTTAATTTTAAAAATCCTATAACAAAACCGAAAAAGCATTAGACTTTTTCGGTTTTGTTGAATTTAAGTATTTAATATCTCATACAATCAAAAACAGAAGATAGTAAAAATTCTTTTCTATTTTCTGCTTTTTTACACTCTTTTACCACATTTGATGTATCATTCTAAGATAACTCTTCCTAAAACCCATTTTTTCATATAATTTTATAGCATTTTTATTATCTCTTTCAACATGTAATGAAATATTACCTCCAGTTAAATCTATGGCTTTTTGTAATAGTTGAGTAGCAATACCTCTTCCTTTAACATTTTTATCGGTTGCAATATAAGCTAAATGATAAGTTGGTATAAATGTTTCAAAACCAGTATTTATAATAACTGATATGCCTACTATCCTACTATCTAAAATTGCCAATAAAATATATCCTTTTTTGATGGCAGCGGTTACAGCTTCTCGTATTTCCTGTAATGGATCAGAATATTCCATTAACCAAGTATCTAGCAATTTAACTAATTTAATAATACTAATTGCGTCAACTTCTTCTAAGGTTTTGACTTCTAAGTCTATATGTCCATCATTTAGCAAAATTACATGATTTCCATATTTTAGACTACCATCTTTAGCTTTCTTAATAAATCCTGCTAAAGCATAAGAATTTTCAATTGATAACTTAATCATTTCTAAATTTTTAAAATATTTAACAAAGGAAATCAACTCATCTTCTTCTATCCCTATAATTGTTCCATTTGTATCTATAATAGCATCTAGTGCATTTTCCATCATCTTACTTTCGGCTATTCTAACATACTTATTATATTTTGTTTTTTTAACAGGCTTATACTCTTTCAAAGCTCCACTTGTTTCTTTGTACTTATCATAAATTATATTACCTTGCTCTACAGTACAACTATATAATGAAGGCATCTTAGATATTTTATCATTCATCCATAGCTTTCTAAATCCCAAATAAATCCCTGATATTGAAAACCCATAACTCATTTGTACAAATATTGAATCAATAGGCCTTTTTGTCTGAACAGCTAACTCTTCACTAATTGAGGAAAGGGCAGTCATGTTTAAAATATTGTTTTCTATACCTAAGTTGGCATTATAATATTCCTTTTCTTTTGATAACTCGTTACTATATTCTATACTTTGTATTTCATTTTTTCCGTACTCTATTAGTTTTATATAATCTTTTTGAAATTCCTTATATTTTAACCATCTACTTTTCTGTGGGAACACAAAAACACACTTTAATTTGTAATACTTACAGAGAAAAGCTAAGGATTTGGCTAAATCACAAGCCATGCCTAAACAAATAACTTTCATATTTAAATCTAACGCATCTTTAATAATCATGTAGGCTAGACGATCAGTCTTTCTTTTACTAGGATTATTTCCTTCCAATTTCAAATAAATATTTCCAATATTCAGTTCTTGTTCAAGTTTCTTTGCACGTATCAAAGGTGTTTTCCCAACTCTATTCTTTATAATCTCATCATTCAATTTTTTACCTCTCCTTAACCCTATATTGTAACAACTTATACTTATTATACAAGTTGTTAGTTATTATGTCAAATAGTTGCTTTTATTAGTTCAAATGAAATGAACAAATCTAATAAACGTAAAATTTCTAATGAATTTCCTATGGAATATTTTACCCAATAGATGGACCAAATATGTTCTTGAAGAGGATCGTTCTATTAATAACACTATTATGGAAATTGCCACATTTACTCAAACAAAAAATGGAATCAGGGTCAGTGACATTTCATTAGAAGGAAGTCGTAATCATAAAAGCTTTGATGAAAATCTTATTTCAAAAGCAAGAATGGAAAATAATAAAAAGATTAAATTTGACTTGCCTGTAAGTTACGTATTAGACTAGGGTAGTATCATCTGTACTTAGATTATGGATACACCTTTTTATGATAAACTAAAAAAAGGAGAATATAAGTCATCTTAGCACACTAAATTAAAAAAAATATTGAAGACTAACTTATAATATATTGATATACTTTACAACATAATATTTTTATTTTTTGAAATAAAGAGTGATTTTTGTTCGTTTATGGTACAAAAGTTTTATATTTTTCTTATAATTTTAATACTTAAAATGAGGGGTATAACATGAGAATAACAAATAATAATCCATTATATTTAAGAGGTATGAACTTTGAGCAACTTAAAAATCAGAGAAGTAATAAACAGAGTAGACTAATAAATTTACTCGACTCAGTATTAGTAGAAATATCTGACGAGGGTTATAAAGAGCTTGAAAAGATGAAAATGATTACCAAGGCTAAAGGTAGTGACAATCAACACACAATACTAACTCAGTTTCACCCAATATATGATTTTAGTGAAGAGTCAGATGATGGGTCAGACAGTTATATATCAGCTATGAAAAGTGCAGCTTCAAGGTAAGCAAAATATTATAAGAAGATAATAAATATTAGCAAATCTGAAGAGAACAAGAATACAGATTTAGAAGAATTAAACTTTCACTTTGAAAGGTATATGGATACTAAGATTGATTCAATAAGACGAGATTTTAGTTTATTTTTTCTTAATGGATTCGATGAAGGACAAGAATTTGATTTAAATACATTTAAAACATATTTAACTGACATAAGTAACAAAATGAATAAATTTTATACAAACAATAGCTCGATAGATTTTGATAAGTTTATGAATAAAGAAACAGAAACTACTTCCTTAGAGAATATGAGTTATAAGGACTTTGAAATTATTTCAAATGATATTAGTGAGTTGTCAAGAATTACATTCACCAGTTAAGATGCAGAATTTCATCGAAATGTACAGAAGTGGGAAAATGTAAGTGAACTTGTTTAGCTTTAGCTAAACGAGTTCACTATTAAAATAAAGAAAAGCTGATATTTAAGTTTCAGTTTTTCTTCATTTTTTGATAAAAAATTTTATATATTTTAAGTTACATTTTCGTAAAAAAACTTAGTTATATATGATGTAATATCTGGTACTAATATTGCTTTTTCAATAATAGGTTGAAAATGTAAAAAGGGTTAATCTACAAGACATTCGTAAATAAAATCTTTACAAAATCTAAAGGTTTATTAAATATCGTGTAAATATTTATAAGTTAAAATACTAAATGTAAAAAAATGTTTGAGGAGGAAAATGATGAACAATAACTTAATATTAAGAACAGAAAATTTATCAAAGAAATTCAAAAATAAGTATGCTGTTAAAGATGTTAATATGAATGTTCAAGAAGGAGATATTTATGGTTTCTTAGGTCCTAATGGTGCAGGGAAAACTACATCAATAAAAATGATGTTGGGGTTTCTTAGTTCATCAGATGGGGATGTTTATATTAATAACAAAAGTGTAAAGGGTAATAGAGAAGAAGCTTTAAAAAATGTTGGAGCAATGGTAGAAGAACCAAAATTTTATGAAAACTTAACTGGAAGAAAAAATCTCCAAGTAATTTCAGAATTATATGGTAAGAAAGCCAAAAGTAGAATAGATGAAGTACTTGATATAGTTGAAATGAAAGAAGCAGCTGATAAAAAAGTTAAAAAGTATTCATTGGGTATGAGACAAAGATTAGGTATAGCAAGAGCATTTCTTAATGATCCAGAAATTGTTATTTTGGACGAACCTACCAATGGACTTGATCCATATGGTATGAAATCTATAAGAGAATTGATTATTAAACTGGCAAATAAATATAAGAAAACTTTTATTGTTTCTACTCATCTATTAAATGAAGTAGAACAAATGTGTAATAAGGTTGGAATAATTCACAATGGCGATCTAATTAAAGAAATGAGTATGGAAGAATTGAAAGAGGAAAAATCAGATGATATTTCCTTTGAGGACTATTTTATTTCATTAACAGAGGAGGCTAGAAGTTATGAGTAGAGTAATAAAAAGTGAATTACTAAAGTACATATCAGGTAAAATGCTATATATTTGTAGTGGTATTTTGTTTTTCTTGCCTATATTTAATTATGTATTAACTAAGATTTTGATTGCATCAAATCCAGAGACGTTTAGTCAGATTATAGATAGATTTTCGAATCTTTCCAGTCAAGAATATATTTTAAACTCGTTAGCAGAACTTTTTTCTGGTGGAGGACTGTTTATTATAGTAATTATTCTTGCTTCATCAATGATAACATCAGATTACAGTAAGGGAACTATGAAGTATACATTGTTAGCAACATCAAGAGAGAAACTGATTCTAGGCAAGATAATAGCTTCAGGAATAATTAACTTTATATATATAGCAGCAGCATCGTTAAGCATTGGTATTATAGGGATTGTTTCATACAATTGGGGTAGTAATAGTCATTCTATAATATATATATTGGCAACAAGCCTTTTATGCTGGATAACACTAATGGGAATTACTTGTTTGATTATGTTTGCTATAAATAGAATAAGTAGTGTTGGAGGAGCGATAGGACTTGGATTTGGTATTTATTTTGTGATAGGTTTATTATCAGGGTTACTTCCAGAGTCATATAAAGTACCAATAATATCTGCTAATATTTATAAGGTTTTAGAAGTGAAATGGTCTTCCTTAGTCGAAATATTAATTGTTGGACTGGCTTATATAATTGTATTTAGTGGTTTATCTTTACTAGCCTTTAGGAAAAAGGAAATATTGTCTTGAAAATAGAAAGACTTTCTGATGCAGGAAGTCTTTTCTAATTATACAACTATTGCAAAATTTGTAATGCAAACTTCTTAATGGACTAAAATGTAATATTTGGTATAATATATAAGAGGTGATTTCAGTGAAAAATATTCTTATTGCAGATGATGAAAAAGAAATAATTGAATTGATTGAACTATATCTTTCAAATGAGAACTTTAATATTGTAAAAGCTTATGATGGAGAACAGGCATTAGAACATATAAGTAATGAAGATATAAATCTAGGAATAATTGATATAATGATGCCTAAACTTGATGGATTTCAGGTTATAAAGAAAATAAGACAGTACTATAAAATACCAATTATTATTTTATCAGCCAGAGATGACTTTACAGATAAAATATTAGGGCTAGATATAGGAGCAGATGATTATATAACTAAGCCTTTTAATCCATTGGAATTAGTGGCAAGGGTAAAGGCTCAACTTAGAAGATTCTACAAACTTAATGATGGAAGTAATAGTGTAAATAAGGGAGAAAAGATTGTAGAGGTTGGGGAGTTAAAGTTAGATAAAGAAGGGTGTACTTTATATAAAAATAACATTGGAATACAGCTTACTTCTACAGAGTTTAAAATTATCGAATATTTGATAAACCATACTGGCAGGGTTTTTACAAAACGACAAATTTTTGAACACGTTTGGGAAGAACACTATTGCGATGATGAAAATGTAATAAGAATTCATATTAGCAATCTGAGGGATAAAATAGAAGAAAATCCTAAAAAACCAAAATATCTTAAGACAGTCAGAGGATTAGGTTATAAAATACAAAGGATATAGGAGTGTAATATGAAATTTCTTAAAAAATTATATTGGAGTCTTATTATAAGGCATGTAATATTTTTATTAACTACTGTAATAATAACAACTACGTTTATTATAGGAACTATTTTACTAAATTTTACTGCTGTTGGAGAGCATTTTTCTGAACATCCAAACAGAGTTAAAGATCTAATTATACCTATAAAGAGTGTAGAATATGATAATAAATCAAAAGATTTTAAAATATCACCAGATATATCCGATGGAACATGGGTTGAAATATTAAAAGATAATAAGGTAATATTCACAAAGGGTAAGAAACTAGATAAAAAATTAGAGTACACACAGGAAGAAATAGCTATTATTGCAAATAATATATATAACTTGGTATTTTATGGAGATGAGGTTGATAATACTATTTCTGATGTAATATCTTATGAGTACATTCCCTTTACAGGAACAGATGGGGAAAATTATACTCTTTTAATTAAGAGTTTAAACAACTATGAAAAATTTGATTTAAAAATTAGTTATAATATGCCTGCTGCTTTAAGGGGAACAAAACTTAAAGAAGAAATAGATAGGAATAGCAGTACTTTATTTTGGATATTTATATTTGCAATAATATGTATTATATTACTATTTAGTAGATTAACTTCTAAAAAAATAATAAAGCCTCTTAATGAACTAAATAAAGGAGTTGAGAATGTTATTAATGGAGATTATTCAGCAAGATTAGATTTTAAAGGTAGTTATGAATTTAAACAATTAAGGGACGCATTTAACTACATGACCGAAATGCTTCAAAATGCTGAACGAGAGAACAGAAGGATTTCTGATAGTAAGAAGAAAATTTTACTAGATATTTCTCATGACTTGAGAACTCCTGCAACAACAATACAAGGATATGCTGAAGCTTTACATAATGACTTAGTTAAAAATGATGAAAAAAAGAAGATGTATCTTAAATATATATATGAAAAATCAAAGAGAGTTACAGATTTAATAGAGACATTATTTAAATACTCAAAACTTGAAAGCAGTGTATATGATATGAATAAGGAAGTTAATGATTTATGCGAGTTTTTAAGGAGTGTAATAATTAGTTATTATGGTGAACTAGAAGCTAAAGAATTTAATCTAGATATTAGAATACCAAATAGAAGGATTCTCTTTAACTTTGATAAAATAGAGATGGAACGGGTATTTTCAAACATTATCGCAAATGTTATAAAATATAACAGTAAAGGTACTACATTAACTGTTTCGTTAGAAGAAGCTAAGGATGGAATACAGATTAGTATATGTGATGATGGAGTTGGAATACCATGTGATGTTCAGAAAAATATATTCAATGCATTGGTCAGGGGAGATAATGCTCGAAAAACTGACGGAGGAATGGGGTTAGGATTAGCTATATCAAAAAAGATAGTAGTACTTCATGGTGGTATTATTAACCTTGAAAGTGAACATGGAAAGGGGTCTAATTTTTATATTGAGTTTAAAAAGTATTAATGAAATGTGAGATTGGTTCAGCTATACTTCCTTGGATATGTTCTACAGGAGTAACTATTTCAGGGAAATAATATAATTTAGAGGTCTATCTTAATAAAGATAGACTTTTTATGTTTTATGAAAACAATCTACTATTTTTTCTTTTTACATAACATGAATTAGTGATAAAATATAGTTAGAAATTATAAGAGGATGATTATAATGAATCTGAAAAAAATTATATCGAGTGTTCAAAATATATCAGAAGCTATTTCAAGTGTTATAAAGGTTGATGTAACAGTTGTAGACAAGGATTTGGATAGAATCGCAGGAACTGGAAGATATAGAAAAGATATAGGTAATAGTGTAAGTGAAAATTCTGTTTTTGGGTTTGCTCTACGAAATGGAGAGAGCTTTATTATTGAAAATCCAGGTAAACACTCTGCATGTTTAAAGTGTGAAAGCGTAAATAATTGTAAGGAGTATGCTGAGGTTTGCTGTCCAATCAAAATAGATAATAGTATTGTAGGAGTTATTGGGCTGATTGCTTTCGAGGAAAAACAAAAAATTGAGATTATAAGTAATCAAGATAATCTAATGAAGTTTTTGAATAGAATGGCAGATTTAATTTCATCAAAACTAATGGAACAGGACAATACAGAAAAGATTGAATTATTAGCCAAGGAACTTGAAATCGTTTTAGATTCTGTAGATAGAGGTATAATTGCTACTAATCATGAAGGCGAAATTTTACGATTTAATCGAAAAGCTATTCAATTATTTCAAATAGATGAAGAAGAAGTTTTTAAAATGAATATATCAGAGTTAATCGGAGATGTGAATTTTTCATATGTACTTGAGGGAAATAAAGATATTAAGAATAAAGAATTTGTTTACAAAACAAAGAAGCATCACTTTAGAGGTATTTTTGATGTTGATCCTATTAGTATTGGGAATAAGAATTTAGGTATAGTATTTACATTCAGTAATATTTCTGACGTAATAAATACAGTTAACAATATTACTACAGGTACGATTGTAACAAGCTTTGATAATATTGTTGGAAAAAGCGATTGTTTAAAAAGCGTAAAGCTTGAAGCAGAAAAGGCTGCTAATTCGTGTTGTAATGTATTGATTCAAGGAGAAAGTGGAACAGGTAAGGAACTATTTGCAAGAGCAATTCATTTTCATGGTAAACGAGCTAATGGTCCTTTTATTCCAATAAATTGTGCAGCTATTCCTGAACAATTACTAGAAAGCGAGCTTTTTGGTTATGAGTCAGGTGCTTTTACTGGAGCTAGAAGAGGTGGGAAAGCAGGTAAATTTGAATTGGCTAATAAAGGAACAATTTTTTTAGATGAAATTGGAGATATGCCTATTCATCTACAACCAAAGCTACTAAGAGTTTTACAAGAGCGAGTAATTGAAAAAATTGGAGGAAAGGATTATATTCCAATCGATGTAAGAGTTATAGCAGCAACAAACAAAGATTTAGAGAAGAAGGTATTAGATGGAGAATTTAGGCAGGATTTATTTTATAGATTAAATGTAATTCCTTTATATATACCATCATTAAGAGAACGGAAAGACGATATAGGAATCTTAGTACAATATATGATAGAGAAATGTAATAGAAAATTAGAAAAAAATATCAAGGATATAGATTCAAAGGTATTAGATATTTTTAAAAATTACAATTGGCCTGGAAATGTAAGAGAGCTTGAAAATGCAATTGAATATGCAGTAAGTATGTGTAATAGAGAAAATATTCAAGAAATACATTTGATAAATAGGTTGAAAAACATAAGTAAAGCTCAAAATATGAAAACTACTGAAGAAATAATCCCTATTAAAGAACTAGAAAAATGTGAAATAAAAAAAGCTTTAGAATTTTTTAGTAATACTGATAAACCTATGATAAATACTGCAAAAGCGTTGGGGATTAGCAGGGCAACACTATATAGAAAAATTAAAGAGTATGAAATTAACTAACCGATCGGTCTCAAAATGAAACACCAATCTCATTTTGAGACCGATTGGTTAGTTTTTTCTCTCATAATGAGATTATAAAATATAAAAGATTGAAATTTCAACAATTAGATTTGGCATTATTATTGCAATATATATTATCAGAAAATTAAATAAAGGAGTGTTCTATGTGAAACTAACAGATCTAATTGTTGAAACCTTAAAAGAAGAAGTAGTACCTGCAATGGGGTGTACTGAGCCAGTAGCTGTTGCACTTGCTTGTGCAAAGGCTAAAGAGATAATTGATTTTAATGAAATATATAGTGCAAAGGTATCCTTAAGTGCAAATATATATAAGAATGGATTAGCAGTGGGAATTCCAAATACTGACCAAGTAGGACTTTATATTGCTGCTGCTTTAGGTCTTGTTGGAGGAAAAAGCGATAAAGATTTACGTGTTTTAGAAGGAATTACTAAAAATGAAGTAAAGATAGCACAAGATTTATTAGATAGTGGGAAAGTATCAATTGAGATAAAAGATTCTGTGGAGAAAGTATATATAGAGGTAGAATTGTATACTGATAGAGGAACTTCTAAAGTGATTATTAAGAGAAAACATAACAATTTTGTTTATCTAAAAAAGGATGATGAAGTACTTTTAAATGAAGAAAATGAGGTTGTTCAAGATACAAATTCTAAAAGTATGTTATATAACCTTCAAATTAGTGAAATAATAAAAATAATTGACCAAATACCATTCGAGAAAATATCATTTATGCTAGATGGACTAGAAATGAATGAAAAGATAGCTAAGACAGGATTAGAAAAAAATACTGGTATGGGTGTAGGGTATGGACTATATAAGAGTGTTGAAGATGGGCTTTTATCAAATGATTTAATGAATTCAGCTATGATACTAACATCAGCTGCATCAGATGCAAGAATGTCAGGGGCAACCTTACCAGTTATGAGTAGCAATGGAAGTGGAAACAATGGGTTAACAGCTATATTACCTATTGCAGCATACAGTAAAATGGTTAAGGTTGATGATGAAAAACTAGCAAAGGCTGTAGCTATAAGCCATATTGTAAACAGCTATATTAAGCACTATATAGGAAGATTATCTGCTTTATGTGGTTGTGGTGTTGCAGCTGGAACAGGGTCAGCAGCAGCTATTGCATGGCTAATGGGTGCAAATGAAGAACAAGTTGATGGAGCTATCAAAAATATGATTGGAAACACTAGCGGTATGATATGTGATGGTGCAAAAGTGGGCTGTGCATTGAAGCTTGCAACCTCAGCGTCTGCAGCAGTTCAATCAGCTCTATTAGCAGTAAATAATAATATTATACCTTCAAAAAATGGTATCGTCGCAGAAACCGCTGAAGATACTATAAAGAATTTGTCAACATTATCTGTAGATGGAATGAGTATAACAGATGAAGTTATTTTAAATATAATGAAGGATATGCAGAAAGAATCTAATAGTGAACTTAATAACAAAAAACGTTCAGCTATGTAATAAGATGTTTAAAAAACCGTACTCTTTGAGTACGGTTTTTTAAATTGAAATTAAAAGTACATGGTAGGTATTTTACAAGAATAATTCCTATATATACAGGTATAATCAATCATTTTCAATACGGTTATATTTTAACCTATAATACAATATGAAATCTTAAGAAAAAGTAAGATACACTAATTTTTAACTATGAGTAGACTAAAATATACTTCTATCTAATTTGAGAAATATTGTTTTTTTGGAACAATAATGAAAATATTTCGTCTAATTTATACAGTTGTTAATTTTATACTATTCTAGATTAATTATATGATTTAAATTAGAATAGCTCAAAACTTACATATCTATATAAGAATTTTCAGGAGGTGTTTGTATGATAGTAAAAAAGATTGTTAGTATAATAATAATCCTTTCAATTACAATTACAAGTCTACTTTATAATTGTACTCACAAAACAATAGCATCTGAAAGAATTACGATAGAGCCTACAATTAGTGATGAAACTGGAGTAGATGTTAACAGTGAGTTTATAATTTCAACACCAGAGCAAAGAGATTTCGAAGAAATCAAGAATGGATTATCGATAACTCCAGAAGTAAAATTT
>DAOUQG010000243.1 GCA_030625765.1 Thermohalobacteraceae bacterium
ATATGTCCTATGAAGAAATAGCTAACACCTTGAATATATCTAAGAAAACTGTAGAAACAAGACTTTATAGAGCAAGAAAAATATTAAAAACCAAACTTATGAGTTCTAAATCATATAGTGTGGAGGTGATGAGAAATGGAATGTAAAGAAGTATTGGGAAAAATTGATTTGTACCTTGAAGAAAGACTCTCTGATAAAGAAATTAGTAAAATCAAGGAACATCTAAAAGTGTGCCAAAGGTGTAAAACAGAATATGATGAAATGTCAACTATCTTCAATATACTTGCAGACCATCAAATTGCCTTTCCTCCATGTGGTTTTACAGATATGGTTCTAGATGAAATAGCAGGTAATGAAAGGAAAATGTTTAAGCTATCATCAACAGTATATAGACTAGGGCTAAGTTTTATTGCAGCAGGAATTCTAATTATTTCTCTAAATTTCTTATCTTTAGATTATATGTTTTATGAATTTCCAGAATATATTTCTAAATGTTGTTTAGAGGTAAATCAAAAGATAGTAAATCCTCTTGCAAAATTTACTGGAGGGATAGATTATATTACAGGGTATTGGTCAGAATAGCAAAATATTATAGAGGAGGAATCATTGTGAATTGTAAAAATCATGAAAATGTGAAAGCTAAGTTTATATGCCAAGATTGTGGAGATAATATTTGTGGTGATTGTGCAGTGAATAATAATGGAGAAATTATTTGCCTGGATTGTGCAAATGAAAGGAATTTGGTTGTAATTAAAAATCAAGCAATAAACAATGAAGATAATACGAACGAAAATCAAGATATATTTATAAAACAGAAAAAAGTGAGACATAGCTACAGTCCTTTTCTTGCAACTATATTTTCTTTTATACCAGGGGCAGGCCATATGTACTTAGGTCTTATGAATAGAGGGTTGCAACTAATGATTTTGTTCTTTGGTTCAATAGTATTGGCGACATCTTTTAATTCTGGTGAGGATGTATTAGCTGCATTAGCTGTAACAATTTGGTTTTATGGTTTTTTTGATTGTCATAATGTACGAAAGAAAATTAAAGATAACGAAGAAGTTGCAGACACTTTAATACTTGATATTGATGTCAAAAAGGTTAATTTGTATTATGTTGGAACTGGATTGGTAATCATCGGATTGTTATTTTTAGTAAATGAGTCATTGAGTAATATGCTATATATTTTTAAACTACATAAAATTTATTATGATATTGTAAGATTCATAAGAAGTTTGTTTTTTCCTGTTATATTAATTTTAGGTGGTTTGTATATTCTCAGGAAGTATAATAAGAGGAGTTCTAAAAACAAGGAATCTTAAATGATTTCTTGTTTTTTCTTTTTCAAACCTCTAAATTTTGATATACTTAAGTATAACTTATTTTAGGGAGTGTTTTTATGCTTGAGGAAAGCATCATCAGTTTTATTGTCAACGGTTGCTATAGCGACACGTTAAAATATAAGGAATTAATTAAAAAGAAATTTAAACGTACAGATGAAAACCAGTTAAAGGGACAATGGTCTTATATTACTGAGCTTTTAATTATTACTATAAAATCTCTAATTCCTTCTAAAGAAATTGAAGGAGTAGTGATTGATTATACAAGATTTAAACATGAGTTGAAGCTTTGGTATTATTATAGACATGGATATAATGATTCTATTATTAATAGTTTAAAAAAACACGCAACTTCTCTATATTGGACTCTGATTGATGATAGCACGTATGTAAGGGTTTTTCCAATAGTAGTCTCAAATGCAAAATGGGAAATTATAAGGGATCAAGTTATATTAAATATTCTTTTTACAACAGGGAATATAGAAAATATTCTTGAATGTATAGCATTATCAAAACTTTTACATATGATTATGAACCATATTTCTAATTATGAAGAAATAATTGATGGATTGAAGGAGGAAATAATAAAATTTTCTCAGTCTGAGTTTTTAGAAAAATATAACGATGTGTTTAGACTTTCTTTAGATACATTCACTGAAAACTATAATATTTCATTTGAGAGGAAAAGGATTAGTTTATTAAATGTATTAAACGGGATTTCTATTAGTAATGATTTTCCTATTATCAAAAAAAGCTTAAATATAGTTAATGAGAAAGACTTTTATATTAAAGATGATGAAAGTGATTACTTTATATCAGGGTTAAAGGGATTACTAGGTAAACTACAGTATGATAAACAGTTAAAGGATAGACAATTTATAGAAAGCTTAGGAAGCTATTTATTAAAGCTAAGAAAAAGTAGAATTATTCCTGAAAGCTTAGAGATATCTAATTACTATTTGCCAGACGTATTTAGCTTTAAAGAGGGAGAACTATTTGAGCATTCATTACTTAATAAGTGTAAGGTATTAAAGAGAGAGAATAATCCAAATTTTACTCGGAGCTATATAAAAACTAAAGCAGGAATATATAGATTTTTCAAATATAATAGCATATAAAAACGGCTGATATCAACCGTTTCTATATGCTATTTTTTAAATAATTCATAAACTCATCTTTATTACTTTCTGATAGTTCACTTAATTCCTTGATAATATCATCTCTTAGAGATAAAAACCCAATATTATTTGTTTTCTTACCAGTATATTCAAGTGCTTCAATTATCATTAGCATATCCTTTTTTGATATTTCTGTAATAGAAATTCTGTCAAATTTTTGCATTTACTTTCTCCTTTAGAATGATTTATTGTTTAAAGCTTTCAGGATCTTTATCGAAAAAGATTCTATTGCTTCTATCTTTTACTTCATTTAACAGAGAAGTTACCTTTCTAATTTCATTCTTAATAAGCACAGTATCTTCTTTTGAGATATTATAGTAAAGGAATAAGTCTTCAAAAGCTCTAACTGCACTACATATTTGAGTATCAACATCAATAAAATCTTTGAAATTTTTACTTTTATTGGCATTTTTAAATTGCTCAATATCAATTTTGATATTCTTAACAACTTCTTCTTCTGTTTTAAAGCTTCCTGCAGGAACCACATAAGGTTTAATTCTTTCTAAGTGGTATGTATTGTCAGTATCAATGTGATATACATAAGAAATTTTAAAATCATCAAGCATATATTTTACAAAAAACATCACACCTTGAACATTTACAACTTTACATCCCATTTCTCTTAATTTATTCATACACATCTGATGTCTAATTTGTCTAATAGTCATATATCCCATAAACATACCCCCGGTTCTTTTTATAACATTATTATAACATATATTAAATATATATTATAACGGTTTTATACTTAATTCCATAAAAATACTTTTTTGATATAAGATTCATCTTATACTAATAAGATATATTAGGAGTGATTAATATGAATCAAACTTTTGAGAAGACAAATACGGGATTATTTCCATACAATAGAAAAGCAGCGTATCGATATGCTAAAAGATGGGCGAATGATAGAAATCCAAAGTACTATGATTTTGAAAACATTGGAGGTGACTGCACTAATTTTGCTTCACAAGTTCTATATGCAGGAGGATGTTCAATGAATTACAATCGATGGACTGGATGGTATTATTTAAATGTGCATAATAGGGCACCTGCATGGACAAGTGTAGAGCATTTGTTCAATTTTTTAACCAAAAATAATGCGAGAGGACCAATAGCTAAGATTAGCGATATACATGAGGTTGAAATTGGGGATATCGTACAGCTAAATTTTGGGTATGATGATAAATTCGATCATTCACCAGTAATAGTAAAAATAGATGAACCAAGGACTCCTTCTAAC
>DAOUQG010000076.1 GCA_030625765.1 Thermohalobacteraceae bacterium
GATATTCATTATGTTCACCATCCCTCTGGTATGAATAATTTCCATAAATGGAAACACTATTTGCAACTAATATTATACCATAATACAAAAATTTAAAAAAAACTAGGAGTATCCTGGTTTTCCAATATATCAATTAATCTAATCTCTAGTGCTACTTCTTCAATATTGCTATAAAACTCATTAACATAGCTTGACTTCTTTAATCAAATCTTTGCTTCCATTTCCTTTAACCATAGATTACAGTATCTTACTGCTTGATCTCTTTCTGTCTCAAAAAGCAATTCTAACTCAACCCCAAGCTTTTCTAACAAACATTTTAATATGCGATTTATATTTCCTTGTTTTTAGCAAAAAAAGAACATAATCATCACTTATAAGAAAACCTCATGATATGTAAAATCTTTACTTGATTTTGCTTTCCCTTATTTGATATAATTGCAAGAGTAACTAATTATGTTTTTAACTTTAAGGAGGATTCTAATGCAGGATAATAATGAAATTTTTTCAGAGTCGGTAAAATCAAGAGATATTGTTAGTATAAATAGCCACTTGGAAGCAAATATTGATAATATTACAAACAAAATCACTAATATAAGAGAAGCTATTATAACTCTTGAAGAGAAAATAATGAACGAAACCAATAGTGATGAGATTTTACATCTTCAATATGATTTGGATGAGCTAAAAAAAGAGTTAAAGAAACTCAAACATCATCTTAATGATAATAATTAAATATTATTTTATATGAAAATAAAAAGAGTCCTAACAATATACTTCATTGCTGGACTCTTTTATCTTTTCTTTTTCTCTTTGGTGTATTCTTCCACTTAGTGTATTTCCTCTCTAATTTAATTGTAACTTCTTAATACTTTCTTAATTCTAGTTTTCTATATAACTCTAATCCCTCATCTCTAGATTTATAATATACCATTTTTTTATCGTATAAATAAGCCATCATTATTTTTTCTTCCTATATTCTAATTTTTCGTATGCAATTAGTCCTTCATCTCTCTTTAAATTTAATAATGAATTTTCAAGAATAATAATATCTAACATTTTAAGTTCCTCCTTCAATATATTAATTTTAAGCTAAATATTTTTAATTTCCTTATCTACAATTACATTATATACAGTTACCCAATTTTTGTCAACACTTTTATTGAAAAAATTAATTTATTTTTTTAAATTTTTAACTTTTTGATTTATTTTATTTATTTTTCAATTTAGAATATATTAAATTTTCAGTATATTTTGAAGATTATTATTTATAATACTTTTAAAATTATAATAAAAAGTCAGATATCTTTAAATAAAAAAATTTTTCACTTAAGAATATCTGACTTTTTTTAAAAAAACATTAAAAATATTAAATCTTCTAACTCCATTCATGAATTCTGTATAATAATTTGTATCATATACTAATACAATTACATATCATATTGTATTGCAAAAAAAATATGTTCAATAGGAGTTGATGTAATGTCTGTATGTCCATTTAAAGAAACTTGTATGTCTCATAAAGATATTTATAATAATTTTCCATCAAAATTTGTTAGACTCATAGAAGAGTACTACTGTACAAAAAATTCAAAAAAGTGCGCAAGATATCTTGTAGGAACGCATTTAGGAAAAGAAAATATACCTATTTCTTTGAAACCTAATGATTTAACTATAGCTAGACAAATAATCAAGTAAACTATTCTTACTATATTCAATTCTATGCATATCAGTAATTTTTGCTACTACTTGGTAAGTATTTTTCAATATATTCTTATACTACACTATTTTCCACAGACTTGAACAATAGCTATTATTCTTTAATGGTTGCTTTGCTTGTTTTTTCATGATAGTATTTATCTAGATATTTGTTAATTATAAAATATATGTGCTAAATAAGGGGGAACGTTATGCTTCAATTTATTAAAACCTTTGATGTTAACACAATTGATTTCATTAATAATCATTTGCAGTATCCATTTCTGAATAAAATAATGGCTTTTATAACTGCACTTGGAAATAGTGGCTTGTTTTGGATTGTGTTAACTATAGCTTTGATAATATCAAAAAAGTATAGAAAAATTGGTCTTTTAGCTGCTTGTTCATTATTGCTTAGTTCAATAATAGGTTTAAAAATATTTAAGCCTTTGTTTCAACGTCCGAGACCTTTTATAGAGTTCTCTTACATTAAACCATATATCCCAAAGCTCACATCATATTCTTTCCCATCAGGACATGCAACTATAGCTTTTTCAGTAGCAGGAATAATTGTAAAAATGGTAAAACAAAAAATATATTCTATTCCAATAATAATTCTAGCCTGTTTAGTCGCAATATCTAGGGTATATTTAATGGTACATTATCCATCAGATGTAATAGCTGGTATCATTTTAGGATTAATTTGTTCGTATTTAGTATTACTTATTTTCAAAAAAATTCAATCAAGAAGATTAAAAGAAAAGCAGCAGCAAAAAATATAGTTAAAAAGTTAATTATGAATTAATCAAAGTATTTATGTACTTTGATTTTTTTTATAATTTATGTTTAGAGTTGCATTAATAATATATCAATAATTCCTCAACAGATTTTTAGATATTTACATTTAATTCATACTTTTGACATATATATTTGTTACAATAATATTAGAATATAAAACTTCCCCCAAAACATCTTTAATATATAAGACTTCTGTTTTTTTACAGAAGTCTATTTTAATTTATATCAGTGTTTTAAATAATTACAATTACTATTATATCTATATCTACTTCAAATTTAAAAAATAGATTATCATTTATGATAACATTAAATATGATATTCAAAGCCTTAGTTACTGCTAATAATCTAGTTTAATACTCTTATTAAATATTTGAACATTTGTTATCATACATGCTTCTTAAAAGTATTATTTATCCGATAGCTTACAATTCTAATACTCCCACTTCTGCAAGTGGGAGTAAAGATAAGTATAAGTAGAGAACACAAATCTTGATTTGTTGTGAATCACTTAGTAGCTTCATCAGACAACTCAAATCTTGATTTGATGTTGGTCACTTAGTTTCTTCATCAATTGCATAGCTACTGGATTGGTTCAACTTAAGTAGATTGCCAAAATCTTCGATTTTGTGCAAGTCACTTATACTTAAGTAGATATCCTAAATCTGTGATTTAGTGATAGTCACTTAGTAGCATTATCAGTAAGTGCAAAATTCAGTTGGAATTAAAGCCCCCTCTGAATTAAGTTTCACTTTATGTTACAGAATATGTTATTCTTTGTTGCATTATTACATTTTTTTGAAATAATAAAAAAGAATACATTATGAAAACTGTATCCTTTTCAATCAAAATATTAGTTTTATTATAATACTTTATATAACTCAACTGCCTTATCCTTTGGAACATGCTCTGAAATCTCCATTACCTCTATTTTCATTGAGCTATTACCAAAATTAATATCTATTATATCTCCTATTTTAACTTCGGTACCAGGCTTTGCTTCCCTAGTATTGACAAAAACTCTACCTGTTTCACAAGCCTCTTTTGCTACAGTTCTTCTTTTAATTATTCTTGAATTCTTGAGAAATTTATCTATTCTCATATAAAATCATCCTTTCCAATCTAAAAAACAATCTTAAAGATTAATTTAGATTTCTGTTTACTAAATTATCTTAGAATAAAAAAATCAGGTCAAAGACCTGACTTTTTTTACTTGTTAACTGATTCTTTTAATGATTTACCAGCTTTAAATACTGGAGCTTTTGAAGCAGGAATTTTTATAACTTGTTCAGGATTTCTAGGATTTCTTCCCTCTCTAGCTTTTCTTTCTCTTACTTCGAAAGTTCCAAATCCAACCAATTGCACCTTTTCGCCATTTACTAATGCTTCCTCAACACTCTTCATGAATGCATTTAAAGCACTCTCAGCGTCTTTTTTAGTTAATCCACTTTTTTCTGCCATACTTGAAACTAAACTAGCTTTGTTCATCACGTAACCTCCTTATTTTCTATGTTTAAATTATTACGTATAAAAATATTCTATGTTTTATTGTAAATTCCTTCTTTTGAGACTAATTTTTTTATATTTAATTGTTATATATTTTTGATAACTCCCAAATTCTATCCATTTCTTCTAAAGTCATCTCTTTTAAATCCATGCCTACTCTATGACTTTCCCTCTCAATAAAGCCAAATCTTTTGATGAATTTGCTGATTGTTTTATTCAAAGCAACTTCCGGATTTATATTCGCAAATCTACATACATTAACTACCGCAAATAATAAATCCCCTAACTCTTCCTCTTTTTTTTCTTTATCATCCTCTCTATATATCTCTTTTACTTCCTGAAGTTCTTCCTCAACCTTAGAAAATGCTCCAGATATATCTTTCCAGTCAAATCCTACTTCTGATGCCTTATCTTGTATTTTATAACTTCTTAGGAGAGATGACAAGCCCTTTGTAACATTTTTTAATCTTTCGGTATAGCTTTTAATATTTTTTTCTTTATCCTTCATCTTGTTCCAACTATCAGTTGCCTCAACATCGTTATTAACTTCTACTTCTCCAAAAACATGGGGATGTCTATATATAAGCTTTTGACTTATCCCATTAATTACATTCCAAATATTAAAATAACCTTCTTCTCTAGCAATTTGACTATGAAAAATAACCTGCAAAAGTAAATCCCCTAATTCTTCACATATCAAATCAACATCTTCCTTGTCAATTGCATCTACAACCTCATATGCCTCCTCAATTAAATATTCTCTTAAGGATTTATGTGTCTGTTTGATATCCCATTTACAACCATTTTCACTTCTTAATGTTTCCATAATATTTATTAAATTATTCATATCATAGAATTTTTTATTATTTTTACCCATTTTAGGTACAAATATACTCGTCAGATGATTTATCCACTCAATTCTATCTAGTTTAAATATTGGAATACGTGAAATTTTTTCTTCATCTGTTACTCCCGCTGCCTTGACTACATAAATCTCATGGTCATCTCCATATAGCTCAGCTAACTTCAGTTTTGCTTCAGATGCTAGTTCTTTATTGTATATATGAACAATTATATTGTTTGAGTTAATATCTAAATTTCCTTCTTTGAAATCTAAGCCATCAATGATTTTTAATCCATCTATTGAATCTTCGCAAAGAGACGATAGAACTACATCTATGAAACTCATACCTGATATGATTTCTAGTTCAATCTCTCCCATATCTCTTAATATTATCAGCTTTGACACTGTAGTTTCTCCAAGAACTGGATTGCCAGGTACACAATAGTTAATTTCACCGTGTTTTCTTGATGTTTCAACCAAATTATCTACAATAGCTTCATATACTTCTTCGATTGAATCTTTCTCCTGATATAAATAATCATATGATTCATATATGATATTTTTCCTTTCAAGATACTTTATAGCAGGATGTTCTTTTGTTCTTAAAAAAACTTTGTTTCCATTGCATATTTTTTCTGCTGCATCTAAAGTTAAACTTCCTTCATTTCCAGGACCGAGTCCAATAACTATAATCTTACTCATCATAAATCCTCCACATTTTCAATACTATGATAATCATACATTAAAAATATATTATTTTCTTAATAAGCCTACACGCTTTAGTATTTTTGATATTTTATTTCCTCCAGGTATTAATTCAAAATCGCTTGTAGATATTATTCCTAATAACAACAAAGCTAACCCATATACTATAGCGCCAACACCCATTGCACCTAAAGTTGCTAGCTTTTCTCCTAAAATAGGAGTCATGTATATAAACGAACCCCATACCGAAACTGTCATAACTATAACAGATAAAACAGGTTTTATAAATGTGTTAATTATTTTAAAGGTTGTTTTTGTATATTGTTTAACTGCTATAAAGTTTAGAGTAGCTGCAGTCATATACGCAAAAACAGTACCAATTGCTGCACCTCTAACATTAATAGACGGTATTCCTACCAAAATAAATGTAACAATAATTTTAACTATTGCACCTAAAGCTAAATTTTTAACTGGAACCATTGGTTTACCTAATCCTTGTAATATAGCTGTTAATGATTGAACTAAAGTCAAAAATAAAACGCTGAAAGCTAGGATTTGTAATATTTGTCCAGTATTTTTTAAAGTCGCTATTTCTTCATTGAAATACAACAGCTTTATTATTGGTGTAGATAAAATATATAAGCCCAATGCAGCTGGAAGCCCTATTAATAGAGTAACTCTTACACCTGACAAAGTTATATTCTTTATCTCTGAATAATTTCTTCTTGCAAAAGCTTCAGAAACAGCTGGTACTAAACTCATTGCTATAGCCATGGAAAATACCTGTGGAAAATTAATCAGTGTTTGTGCCATTCCTCCAAGTTGTCCATATAAAGCATTTGCTTCGGCTTCTGTAAAACCCGCTGTTCTAAGCCTTCTTAATACAATAATCACATCTATATTATTCATAACAGGTACAATTGCAGCACCTATTGTAATAGGAATTGCAATTAGCAACAATTTTTTAAGTATAGTGCTAACACTTTCTAATGAACAATTTGTACCTCTGCTTATTTCATTTTTGATATGTTTTTTGTTTAAGAGGAAAATAACTATGATTCCAATTGTTCCTGCAATTGCTCCTGCAGAAGCTCCAAACGCAGCTCCTCCAGCCGCTTGTGGCAAACCATAATTCAACAAGTAATAAGCTAAAAATAACCCTATCCCTACTCGAAATAGCTGTTCAACAATCTGAGATATTGCAGTAGGTGACATGATTTGTCTTCCCTGAAAATATCCTCTAAACGAAGACATGATAGGGACAAATAATAAAGCTGGAGTTAAAGCTAGCAATGAATAGTAAGCATTATTATTCCCTATTAATCTAACAATCGATTTTGCATTTAAAAAAACTATTAATGAAGTTAATATCCCTATAAAAGTCATACTAAAAAAAGCTATTTTAAAAACTCTATATGCACCTTTATAATTCCCTAAGGCTCTTTTTTCTGATACGATTTTTGCTACAGCTGTTGGAAAACCTGCTGTAGATATTACAAGCAATAAAGTATATAACGGATATGAGGTTTGATAATAACCCATACCATCTGATGAAATGATATTAACTAATGGTATTCTATATACTGCACCTAATAATTTTACTACAATTCCTGCTATACCTAAAATTGCAGCACCTTTAAGAAAATTCTGTTTAGTCATACATTTTCCTCCCATTTTGTTTTGCATGTTAATTATCCTTATTATATCAAAATGAGAGATTGTAATAAACATTTCTTTTAAAATAATATAGTCTACCTGAGGTAGACTATATTTCAACTAATGCTCCATTTGTTTAGCTAGAAATCCTGCAGCAGTTTCTGCAAGCTTTACTTCTAATTCGCCCATTTTTACATCTGTATCCTTAGAAACCAAAATTACTGATCCTATTGGATCTCCTTGAGATACTATTGGTGCAATTACTTGATTTGTATATGTGTCAGCGCCAAAATCTTCATTTGCTATCCTAACAGGTTTTTTTGCCCCTGATGCTGTGTATGTTTCTTTGCTTTCAATAAACTTCTCTAATTCAGAGCTTATTCTTCTATCCATATATTCCTTTTTTGATCCGCCTGAAACTGCAACAACTGTATCTCTATCAGAAATTATAGCTATATGTCCTACAGATTCATATAATGCTTCTGCATATTCATTTGCAAATTCACCTAATTCTCCTATTGGAGAATACTTTTTCAATATTACCTCGCCTTCTCTGTCGGTAAATATTTCCAAAGGGTCGCCTTCTCTAATCCTAAGAGTACGTCTAATTTCTTTAGGAATTACTACTCTGCCTAAATCATCAATTCTTCTAACTATGCCTGTAGCTTTCACTTTTTTCCCTCCTGTATTATAAGAATTATTACATATCGTTGTGTGTTTATTATTTTACTTTTTAGAATATTTTATACACCAATGGCAAATAAGGACAAAATTTTTGCTTTTCATTTAGGCAAAGAAAAAAATCTTATTTATATAGAAAAAGGAATAAATTATACATTTTAGCATAATTTATCCCAAAATACTTACAAAAAATTAAAATACTATGAAGTTTTTTATTTGCAAATTATTCTTCCTCTGAAATAATATCGATATCAGCATTTTCTCTTAACTCTTGTATTTTTTCATTAAATTTAATATCTTCTAAATCATAAAATACTTCATCTTTTAATTCTTCAAATGTTTCTTTTTTATCTTCAACTCTTAATACATGATACCCATAATCTGTCTGTATTGGTTCGCTAGTTTCTCCAATTGCTAAAGAAAATGCAGCTTTTTCGAACTCAGGAACCATTTCCCCTTTTGCAAAATAACCTAAGTCTCCACTATTAACAGCAGCGGTTTGATCTATTGACTTTTCGCTAGCAAGCTCTGCGAAATCTTTTCCAGAATTTAGTTCGTTAATAATTTCCTTTGCTTCTTCCTCAGTTTCTACAAGTATATGACTAGCCTTCACTTGTATATACATATCCTTATTTTGTTCAAAATACTCTATAGCATCTTCATCAGTTATTTGAATACTATCAAAAAAATGCTTTTGATATTCACTTACAATTATTCCACGTCTAATAATCTCTCTGATGCTCTCTTCTGTTACTTCGCTCTGTTCTAGGAAATTATTAAAATTCTCTTCACCGCCATTTGCTTTTACCATTTGGTCAAACTGAGTATCTACTTCTTCTTTAGTAGTCGTAATATCTAATTTGTCAGCTTCTTGTAATAATAATTCTTCATTTATAAGGCTATCTAAGATTCTTTCTCTTATTACTTCTTCAAATATTTGACCATTCCCCATATCCTGTATCCATATCTCAGTACCATATTGACCCTCTAAAATTATTTTCTGTAGTTGGAAATTTTGCTCAAATTCATCTCTCGAAACGCCCTTTTCATTAACCTTTGCAACAAGTGCTTTTTCTGTTTCGCATGCAGAAAAAACTAATGAAAAAATAATTGTTACAAATATTAATAAAAGAACAATTTTATTTTTCCTCATAATCAACTAAATCCTCTCCCTTTTTCTAGTCTGAAATCAAAGTCTCTACTAATCATTATATATTAATTTGTCCACTATGAAAACTACTAATTTTTTCAATAACTTCTTCTATCTCTAACAATATTTCCTTTTGTTTTATTTTATTAAGTTTATATATAAACTTAGGGTTGTTTGATATATCAAAGCTCATACTTCTAGAAAAATTATAGCTTAAAAAGTTTATTAGCTCTGGTGTAACGTATTTTAAATCACTAATCTCAAGTTTAATATACCCATTATTCTGAGATATTGAAGTGATTTTTGCGTTTTGACATAGTGACTTAATAAAGGATATTCTAAGTAAATTGTCAACCTGTTTTGGTACATCTCCAAATCTGTCAATAAGCTCCTCTAATACATCTGAGCTTTCTTCCTTGTTTTCTATTGAAGATATTCTTTTGTACATTTCAATTTTTTGCTCTTCGCTAGGAATATAGCTATCAGGGATGTATCCATCTATATCTAGCTCTATCATTGTTTCAATTTTATCTTCCTTTACTTCTCCCTTCAATTTTTTAACAGCTTCTTCTAAAAATTTAACATATAGATCATAACCTATTGCAGCCATGTGTCCATGTTGCTGTTGTCCTAGGAGATTACCCGCACCTCTAATCTCTAAATCTCTCATAGCAATTTTAAATCCTGAACCAAACTCAGTAAACTCTTTAATTGCCTTCAACCTCTTCTCAGCAACCTCGGACAAAACTTTATTCTTTTTATAGGTTAAATAAGCAAAAGCTAATCTGTTTGACCTACCTACCCTTCCTCTTAGCTGATATAACTGAGATAATCCCATTCTATCTGAATCATATACTATTATTGTGTTAACATTAGGTATATCAAGTCCAGTTTCAATAATTGTCGTGCACACTAGCACATCGTAATCTTTATTTAGAAAATCAATCATAACTTTTTCAAGTTCTCTCTCATTCATTTGACCATGTCCTACCGCTATTCTTGCGTTGGGAACTAATTTCTTTAAATCAGCTGCTATCTTATGAATACCTTTTACTCTATTATAAACTACATATACCTGTCCATCTCTTCTGATTTCTTTAATAATTGCATCTCTAACCAGTTGATCATTATATTCTACCACATAGGTTTGTATTGGGTATCTTTCCTCGGGAGGTTCTTCAATAACACTCATATCTCTTATACCTATCATTGACATATGCAATGTTCTAGGAATAGGAGTAGCTGTAAGAGTTAATACATCAATTGATTCTTTAAGCTTCTTTAATGTCTCCTTATGTTTAACACCAAATCGTTGCTCTTCATCAACAATTAATACTCCTAAATCTGAAAATCTTACATCCTTTGAAAGAAGTCTATGTGTTCCAACAATTATATCAATATTTCCACTTTTCAAATTGTTAATTATTTTCCTTTGTTGACTTTCGTTTCTAAATCTACTCAGCATCTCTATTTTAACAGGAAACTGTTTAAACCTTTCAATCATAGTATTATAGTGCTGTTGAGCTAAAATTGTAGTTGGTACTAAAAAAGCTACTTGTTTACTGTCAAGAACTGCTTTGAAAATCGCTCTCATTGCTACTTCGGTTTTTCCATATCCTACATCTCCACATAATAATCTATCCATTGGTCTAGCTTTTTCCATGTCCTCTTTTAATTCAACAATGCACCTTAACTGATCATCAGTCTCTTCATACGGAAAATTATCTTCAAATTGCTTTTGCCACGGTTGATCCTTTGAAAATGAAAAGCCTTCAATAGTTTGCCTTTTAGCATATAGCTCTAACAACTCATGTGCCATATCCTCTATTGCTTTTTTTACTCTAGTTTTAGTTTTAATCCAATCATTACTACCAAGCTTATTAACTTTTGGTTTAACTGAATCAGAACCAATATATTTTTGTATGAGATTCATCTGATCTACAGGAACATAGAGCTTATCTTCGCCATGATATTTTACTGTCAAATAATCCTTCTTAATTCCTTGAACAGCAAGCTGCTCTATACCTACATACTT
>DAOUQG010000042.1 GCA_030625765.1 Thermohalobacteraceae bacterium
CCTTATGTTGTAATTTGTTACATATTATATTTTTTATGTGTAGTGTGTATTTTTTTACATATTCATGTAAATTTTACTACTTGTTAATGATAATGTAAATACGTAGGACTGATTTCCTATGTATAAATCAAAAAATAGGACTAAAGTCCTATTTTTTGATAAGATTTTTTGTAGTTTTTGTAGGACTATAGTCCTATGGTGAGTTTCTAGTGTATTGTTAATTGTTTATTACTCTTCTTCTATCTTTTCTCCACAATACGAACAATAAATAGCATTCTTTTTAATATTTCTATTACAATGTGGACAATTCTTTGTTTTAAGTATCATTCTAGTTACAAGTAAATATATAATTAAATTTGAAGGAACATTAAGTATTCCAAATAGCCCCCACAACCATTTATTTTCACCTCTTTTTGACGCATCATAAAATATCCAGCTTCCTTGAACTAATAATAATACAGCAATAAGTATCAATAATGGATATGGAATCTCAAGTAATTTATTGATATCATTCATTGTATCCCTCCTTCAAAGATCTCATTTTAATAATTATTGGAAGTGAAATTGATGATAACATACACAAAGCTAACTGAAGATATAAAATTTGCACTCCATACCCTCTAAACGCTAACCCAAATTCTAATCCTAATAATAAACTACTAACAACAATAAATAAAATAAAGCTTAATGTATTCTTTTTTTTTCCCTTAATATTCTCTACTGCTTCAAAAGCTTGAGCAATTTTTATATATTCAATTGGTTCATCAATATCTAAACTATCCAGCTCAGTTTTCATATCATGAAGCTCTTCCCAATATTGCTGACAATCTTCACAGGAGCTCATATGTTTTTCAGTATCCACATCCATGTTTTTTTCTGAATAAAATACATCTAAAAGCTCTTCTTTATACCTTTTACACTCTTTATTCATTATCATTCACATCCTCCATTTTGTCCTTAATCTCTTTTATACCATAATGCAACTTAGATCTTACCGTACCTATAGGACAATTTAATATGTCTGCAATTTCCTTATAGCTGTATCCATAATAATGCTTAAGAATTACCACCATACGTTTATCTTCAGATAAACTACTTAAAATTGACTTCATTTTATCAATTTCTGTTTTTATAATTACTGACTCTTCTAGATTATTTAAATCTACTTTAGGAATATTGTCACCGTCAAACTCAATTCTTTTATCTTTTCTCAGCATATCTCTATATAAATTTGTTGCTATAGTAATCAACCATGTTGAAAATTTTCCTGTTGGTTTATATTTCTTAATATTAATTATTGCCTTCATCATTGTTTCTTGTGTTATGTCATCCGCCACTGCTCTATTATTTGTAAGCTTAATCAAATAGCCTTTCAAAATGGAGTAATTACTCTGCAAGAGCTTTTCTAAAGCTTTTCTATCACCTTTCTTAGCTTTATCTATTAGTTGTCCTTCCAAAAGTAATTCCCTCCTCACTAATTAAACGTAATAAACAAAAAAAAGTTCAATTTAAGAATAATTATATCACAAATCATCCATCAATTAGAGTTAATACTAAAATATGTTTATATTTATTATCTTCCTTTTATATTGTTGTAATTTGATAGAAATTGATGTATCAAAAGTATATGCTCTAAAAATAAAAGCAGGATTGATTGCATTATTTAAAATATAAAAATAATGCAATCAATCCTACCTATAAATCAAATTTACATTAAAACAAAATATTATATTTTCCCTAATACTACCTGATCAGGTATAAACCCTTTAAATTGAGAATTATAGAGCTGAGCATACAATCCATTGCCTGCCATAAGCTCTTCATGTGTTCCTTTTTCCTGTACACCTTTATCAGTTAATACAACTATATCATCTGCATTTCTTATAGTTGATAGCCTATGAGCTATTACAAGAGTTGTTCTTCCTTCGGAAAGCTTCTCTAAAGCCTTTTGTATTATGATTTCAGTAGCATTATCTAACGCAGATGTAGCTTCATCGAGTATTAATATTGGAGGATTTTTTAGAAACACTCTAGCGATAGAAATTCTCTGTTTTTGACCTCCAGAAAGTCTAATCCCTTTTTCACCTACATAAGTGTCATAACCATTTGGCAAATTCATAATAAAATCATGGATATTGGCATTCTTGGCAGCTTCTATTACTTCTTCATCACTTGCTTCCACATTACCGTAGAGTATATTATCCTTTACAGTACCTGAAAATAAAAATACATCCTGTTGTACCAAACCAATGTTTTTTCTTAAAGATTTCAATGTGATATCCTTTATATTATTTCCATCAACTAGTATTTCACCTTCATTCAATTCATAAAATCTAGGAATCAAGTGACATAATGTAGTCTTTCCTCCACCAGAAGGTCCTACCAATGCCAATGTTTTACCCTCATTAATTGTTAAGTTTATATTTGATAGAACTGATTCTTCCTCGTTGTACCAAAATTTAGCATTCTTGATTTCTATCTTGCCTTTTACATCTTTTAATTCTATGGCAGTAGGCGAATCTTCTATATCTGGTTTAATATTAAGTATTTCAGTAAATCTTTGAAAGCCAGTCATACCATTTTGGTACTGCTCAACAAATGCTGATAGCCTTCTAACAGGCTGTAAGAAGAAGTTTACAAATAGAAGATATGCAACTAATGTACCCATATCGATAATATCGTAGGCCACAAATAGTCCTCCAGCACTTATTACCACAACGTTTAATATATTTGTGAAAAAATGAATTCCTGATGAAAATTCTGCCATGGCTTTGAAAGCCCATTCCCTTGACTGCCTAAACCTATTATTACCTTCATCAAACTTCTCTATTTCATACTCTTCATTTGTAAATGATTTCGCAACCCTTACTCCTGATATACTGTTTTCAAGATTTGCATTTACATCTGCAATTTTCTTTCTAACACTCATGAATGCAGTATGCATTTTTTTTCTTTTTTTCATAGCAAACAAAATCATTACTGGAACAAATGCAAAAACTATTAAAGTTAATCTCCATTCGTAGCCCATCAAAATAATGAATGACCCAATAAGCATAATTATTGAGATAAGTAAATCTTCTGGTCCATGATGTGCTAGTTCAGATATTTGATTAAGATCACTTACTATCCTAGACATAATCTTACCAGTTCTGGTTTTATCAAAGAAGCTAAAAGGCAAAACCTGTAAGTGTTTAAAAATATCTCTCCTCATATCATATTCCATTCTAGTTCCTACCACATGTCCCCAATAATTTACTATATATTGGAATATATATCTTACAATGTATAAAACAATCAACACACCAGTAACTATGTAGATAGTTCTTATTCTTCCTTGAGGTATAATATCGTTTATAAATGATTTTGATACTACAGGAAATACTAAATCTAAAGCTGCAATTAAAATAGCACAAACCATATCTAAAATAAATAATCCTAAATGTGGTCTGTAATACGATACAAATTTTTTAATCATTGATTTCCTCCTTTTTTCTATTTATTGTCAATAAAATATTCCCTTAGTTTAACATTATATCTTTACAAAATTTACTGAATGTCATAATAACTCTCATCAATGTCAATGAGTTTAGAAGGCTCTCCTTTATAATAAATAACTAACTTGTGTAAGGGTCTAGTTATAGCTACATATAACAATTTGATATTTAATTCATCTTTAAAATACTTCTCATTTGAACAATCATATATCATGACTGCATCAAATTCTAACCCTTTTGCCATATAAGCTGGAATAACAACTATGCCTCCTTCATAAACTGTCTCATTATCAGTTATCAGATTTACAATGTCCTCATATTTTTTTGTTAAATATTCATGAACCATACAGCTTTCTTTATTATCCTTGCATATAATTGCTATTGACTTATGTCCTTCATCTTTAAACTTATCAATTTTACTGCAAATATCGTTGATTATATCTTTTTCATTATTCTTTTTGACAATTAAAGGCTTATCTCCTGAACGCAATACTGGTTCAGCTAAAGTAACTGTCTCCTTGTTCCATTGCTTAATAACTTCATTTGCAAAGTTCATTATTTCCATTGTAGAACGATAGCACTTTTTAAGCTTCAAAAAATCTATCTCATTATTCTTAAATACTTCTTTCATGAAGCTGTCCCATGACTTTATACCCTTGTAAGAATGTATACCCTGGGATAAATCGCCTACAATAGTAAAAGAGTTGTTACTACTCAATTCTTTCAAAATATACATTTGAAATTCACTATAATCCTGTGCTTCATCAACAACTATGTGATTGAATTTACCCTTCAAGTCAATACCTAATAACTTAGTGTGCAAATATACAAATGGAGGTAAATCTTCTCTTTCATACTCTCCTTTTATAAATATATCATTTGAATAGCTTTAAATAAAGTCACAATATTTTTCATCTACTTTCTCTTTGGTATACTTACTTAAAACCTCTTTATCTCTAATAATATTCTTATATATCTCAGCTATGTCAATGTCAGAAAATCCCTTAAAATAGTTGGTTACTGAAGTCATACTCGATTTATTCAATTTCTCCATTTCATTATCTCGTTCATCATATATTTCTATATGTTTCTGTCTTAATTCTTCTTCATTTAAATCTTCAGATTTTATTCTTTTAATTTTATTATCATACTCAATTCTAATTTTTTCTAGAGTTACTTTCATTCTATTCTTAATATTGTCTTTTACATATTTTTCAATTCTTTTAAGTCTTGGTATCAAAGGTAAGTAGCTATATTGAATATTATACATGTCTATTATTTCTTTTTGAGAAAAAATCGTATATTCACATACCTTTAATTCTTTTTTAGGTGATAGCTGCTTTGCAAGGTCTGCAATATACGTATCTAAAATATCCTTGAATAAAAGAGACCCTTTAAACCATGATATAAACTTAAGCTTTTCATTATCACTATCAATAGAATTGGGACAGCTTAATAATTTATAGAACTTATCTTCGCTGCTGCTTAGCTTTATATCCATATCTAATATCTTCATGGTTAGATCCTCAAATGTAGTCTGATTAATCTCTTCAACCCCCAGATCTGGAAGTACATCGGAAATATAATTGAGGAATAACCTATTTGGAACTATTATTAATAGCTTTTCCGGCTGGAACATTTCTTGATAAGTGTACATGAGATATGCTATTCTATGAAGTACTATTGTAGTTTTACCACTTCCTGCAACCCCCTGTACTATTATTACCTTGTTTTCATCTGCTCTTATAATGTCATCCTGTTCTCTTTGTATAGTTGTAACAATATCTCTTAGCCTATTATCTTTTTTCTGCCAAAGCGCATCTTGTAGATACTCATCCATAGGCGTAAGTCCTTTGTCAAAAATGTTCATAATTTCTCTATTAGCTATTTCATATTGCCTTTTTAGGCTTAATTCACCCATAATAAGCCCATCAGGCGCAGTATACATTACATCACCAATTTCACCACTATAATATAAGCTCGCTAAAGGAGTTCTCCAATCTATAACAAATCTTCTATCGTCCTCTCTTCGTGTTACACTAGTCTTACCTATATAGAACTGTTCCAAATTTTCTTTGCCTAGCTCTTTAAAATCAATCCTACCAAAATAAGGTTTATTTTCAGCTCTCTTTAACATCTTTAGCTTTCTTTCATAGGAATCATGTATAGTTAGTTTTGCAATTAATTCATCACTATAGTTGCCTCCAACCCTCTTCTTAAGACCCGATAGTTCTTCATCTGATTTCTCAATTTCATTCGCAAGATATTCTACTTCCGTATCAAGAACCTTAACAGTTTCATCTAGATAATTTTTCTCATTTTTAAAATCATAATGCTTATCAGTCAACATTTTATCGCCTCCTTTTGAAATTACATGGTATACTAATTCTATACAAAAACAATATAAATTCAAAATCCTACTTAACCTAAAATATAAGCTCTGAATAGCAGTTATATTAAAAAAACATATATTTTATTTTTTTCCATAAAATTAATACAAATTCCTTGCTTATATCTCAGTTTTAATCTATAATATAGTTAGAAGAACTGAAAGAGGCTTGTGTTAACACAAGCCTCTTCTTTCTGTATTATGTAAACTAGCAGCCATAGCTATTACATAAGTATTCATATATGTAAATGCTATCACTCCTGTATCATTCAATAATAGTCCTACTAAAGATACTATAAAAATTATATTTATTTCTTTAAATATATGTATATCGTCATTTTCAGTAATTTTTAAGAATATCTTCTTATATAATCTAATTATTAAGAAGCTCTGACTAATTATAATTATACCCCAAGGAGACATTAACAACATAAATATCAACTGTTTAATTTTAGCTTCTATCATATTAATAAGCTCTGCAAAACCAAATTCATTTACTCGTATAATAAAATCACCTGTATGACTCCCATTTATACCTTTAATATCTACATAGAAATTGACCATTAAAATTATAACTCCCAAAAAAATAATGGGTATCATTCTTAACTTATTGAATCTTTTTTCAAATATTTCATAATATACTATCAAAAGAAAAAGCACAGTAGCTGTTAAATATCCTCCTGCATTTGCTCCATACCTACCAGATAGTACTATGAGATTCAAGCTTGGTACTAATAAATATAGTATCATTCCTAGTTTCTTATTCCTTGTTAATCGTGAAATAGTATAACAAAAAATTACCGATGTAGCTAAAAAAACTCCCATTATACCATTATTTAATCCGTAAAATCTTCCACCTGCAAATAAATTATTAAATCCAATATAGGAATCATAAACAATATCTTCATTAAAAAATGAACCAAAAATTATTAATATATATGTAGCTGCTGATACCAATTGAATCAAATTAAATTTTTGATTTGATATTTTTTTTGGAATTTTAACAGCTAATAATATTGAAAATATGACTAATACAAAACAATAAGCTATAATGCTTCTATAAAAAATAAAAATACTCATTATAAAAGAAAGAAAAATACTCATTATAATGCTGTTCATAATAACCTGATATCTACATATATTTTTTTTCTTACTAATTAACCAACTAATTATTACGAATAATTCTGCTGCTATAACTATACTGTATAAAATATACCTGATTATGTTTAGATTTTGATATTTTATAAAATCTTTTTCTATCGCTTTAGTAGGATATGGATTAGATTGTATCTCAAATATATTCCCAATATAGTGTGTATTATCCAATCCATACATACTAGCTAATTGCGGTAATATGTCCAAATTAGTTATAATTCCGATTCGTTTTGTAGTGTTAGTTGTTAATAATCCTTCACTTTGGTGTGGCGTCTTATAAATAACAGGTGATAGTCCTGAATTAATATTAATTGATAAACCTGCATTCATATATAATGAAATAACAATAAAATTTACCTCACTAAACTCATTAATATAGTTATTCAATATATCTACTCTATTTTCTTTTCCACGTAGGTTATATGACACGATTAATAAGTCTGCATCTTTCATGATTTTTTCCGTTTGTTTAGAAAGCCACTGTTCTTTATAAATAATATGATTTTCTCCATAATTAATTATTCCTTTATTATTAGCAGCTATTAAAGCTGCACTGCCTTCACCTATATATCCTATAGATACTTCATTCTCACTTAAGCATTGTCCCAAAATCTTTTCTTGTGAAAAATAACTGAAATTTTGCTTTAAATCATTTAAAATTTCTTGATATTCTATTACCTGTAGCTTCCCGTTATGTAGTTTTCTCACTCCCTTGTACAATCCATCTGAAATTCTAATTCTTCTCCCACAAGCTAGTGTCATGAAGTAGCTTTCTTCTTCATCTGATTTATATAAACTAGCAGTCCTATTATTAATTAGACCTACAGCACACTTATTTGAAGCAAGCTTTTTAATTTGCTGTTTATCAAGCTCGTCTAAAATTATCATAATTGTTTTAGGCTTTGCTGCAAATACTGTATTGTCTCCAATGCTACAGTAGAAAATGCCACATATAATTAAAAAAAATACTACCTTCTTTATGTAAATAGATTTCATAAGTACTCCCTTCAAAAAATGAGCTCGTTAATTATTGAAAGAACTCCTAATACTATAAAAAAAGCTCCCAATATGTTTATGATACTACTACATTTTTTTTTATCAATTTTTCTCTTTTTAATTTTCTTATTTCTAATTAAGTAAGCAATATAATACTTCTCATCCAAAATAAAGAACACTCCAACAAGTATTGAAATTACTCCTATATATAACAATACATCACTTCCAATGTGGGATTTTGAATAATGTTATGTCATTAAGAATATATGTAATATTTTAGACTATTGTTTCAAAATGTATTCAAATAAATCCAAGCAAATCAAAAGGTGCAAAGAGATATTTTTATCTCTTTGCACCTTTTAATTTGCTTTATAAGAAACTATTAATTTCTTCTTCAAGATCTTTAATTTTTTGATTTTTAATAGGACATCTTTCAATAATTTTCAGAGCTATCTTGTGTTGTCCTAGTTTAAAATAGCATAAAGCGATATAATAAAATGGTTCATGATTATTGTTATCAGTTATATCTTTACAGATAATGCTATTACATAAATTAAAGTATATAATGGCTTGTTCGAATTTTTTTTGTTTATATAACGTTATTCCTATATTTCTATAAACATCCTTTACAGCATAAAAATCATTTTCTTTTGCAAAATATATGATTGAATCTAAAAACTGAGTAATAGCACAATCATATCTTTTATTATTAAACGAGTTAATAGCTTTTAAAAATAAAGCTCTGCCCTTAAATTGTAGTAAATTATATTTAGTCGCAATCTTTATTGCTTTAAAGATATTCAATTTTGCTTGATAATCAGATATTTCTAAATTGGATTCAACCTCATATAACCATTTTTTACACTTGTCCTCTGCAACATCCTTTTCGTTCTTAAGTAAATAGGAGGCTGTGATGTTTATATTCTCACCCTTTTGTTTAGCAATATCATTGATTTTTTTCGCTAAGTACGAAGCATTTATTGCATTAATACTCCTCCTATTATTTTCAAACATTGATATGTAATTTTTTGAAAACTTTCTGCCTGCTAATTCATCTTGCTTAACTCTTAAGATTTTTCTTAATTGCTTTAATCTTTGTCCAGGATTCAGTATTTTAATATCTTCCAATCAAATCACCCCAAATATATTTTATGAAGAACTTAAAGAATGTTAAGTCTAGTATTAAATAAAAATCTTAATATTTTGAAAACTAAATACAATTTGCTTTGACGAAGCTTTTGGCAACGTTTCCCCATACTCTAACCTAACTTACTTTTATGTTCTCAAAATAAATATAAAAACCCAATAATTATTGTAGGCAAAGAAATATAATAACGATATTCATATTAATACATTTTTAATAGTAACTCTTCAAATCTTAAGTTTTTCAACAAAAATACTTCTTTATGAGTTATATGTAATTAATATAACTTTTTCTTTGCCAAAAATACACCCCTTTATATTATACTACTATTTTATACAATTTCAAACATTTTATCCAGCAATTAAATTTGCTGGATAATAATATATACTACAATATATCGGCGGCTAGCCTAGCTAATCTTGATCTTTCTCCTTTTATCAAATTAATATGGCCTCCCTCTTCAAATTCTTTGAATTTCTCAACAAGATATACAAGTCCATTACTGCTGGAATCTAAATACGGATGATCTATCTGTTCTGGATCTCCAACTAGCACTATCTTACTTCCTTCTCCAACTCTGGAAACAATAGTTTTTACCTCATGCTTTGTTAAATTCTGCGCTTCATCTATAATGATAAACTGATTAGGTATAGTTCTTCCTCTTATAAATGTCAACGCTTCTATTTCCAATCTTTTTAACCCTACTAATATATCCTCAATATTACTATTTTTGTGCCTTCCAAAAATGAAATCTAAATTATCATAAATAGGCTGTATCCATGGTCTAAGTTTTTCTTCTTTATCTCCAGGAAGATAGCCTATATCCTTTCCCATTGGAACAATTGGTCTCGCTACTAAAAGCTTTTTATAAATGTTCAATTCCTCCGTCTTATAAAGACCAGCTGCTAATGCTAGCAACGTCTTTCCTGTACCTGCTCTACCTGTAATAGTTACGAGAGGAACTTTTTCATCTAATAATAATTCAAATGCCATTTTCTGCTGAGCATTTTTTGCCCTTATACCCCATATATCCTTTTCACTCAACCGTAAATGTTCAAGACGCTGTGTATCTGGATTCATATAAGCTATAGCTGATTTTGAAGACCCTGCTTCATCTTTAAGTATTAAAAAATGATGAGGATATATTATTTGATTTGATATTGATTCTAGTGTTAAGTCTAAAAAACCATCTGAATAAAATTTGTCAATAATTAAAGAAGAAACCTCAACAGTTTCATATCCAGAATACATTTCATGATTCGTTATAATCTTCCCAGAAAGATAATCCTGTGAGGGTATTCCTAAAGCATTTGCTTTTACTCTAACTAATACATCCTTGCTGACCAAAATAACCTTTCTGTTGCTATTTTTTTCTTCCTCTTCTTTTAATATGTTCAATGCTACTGCTAAAATACGATTATCATTACTCATTTGGTTAAAATAATTCCTCACCTTTTCAAAATCCTTGTGATTTAGCTCAATCTTTAGAATTCCTCCACCTTCTAGTTCTACTCCATCTTGCAGATGTCCACCTTTTTTACAAATGTTATCTAATATTCTTGATACCCTGCGAGCATTTCTTCCAATATCATCTCCTAATCTCTTTTTATGGTCTATTTCTTCTAAAACTACAACTGGTATTATTATGTCATTGTCTTCAAAGCTAAATAATGAATTAGGATCTTCTAGTAATACACTGGTATCTAATACAAATATTTTTTTCAATTTGACGCCTCCCTATTTTGATGCTTATAAAATAATATTCTCATTTGCTGAAAAACTTTCTTGTTTTATTATAATTAATGGAAATTAAGATAATATTAACACCATTTTATATTTAAAAATTTACAGAAAAAAAGAAGCAGCTTAAACTGCTTCTGCTTCTCTTTTTTCGTTTATACTTTTTGCTCCTACCTTTTCACTCAAAAAACATGCAACCTGATGTCCATCATATGTCTCTGTTAGCTGAGGTTCTTTTTCTCTACATATATCCATTGCATATGGACATCTTGGATGGAATGCACACCCCTCTGGCCTATTAATTGGACTTGGCACCTCTCCTTTTAGTATTATCCTATCTCTTTCTGCATCTGGGTCTGGATCAGGAAATGCGGATATTAGTGCTTTTGTATATGGGTGCTTTGAGTCATTGTATATTGTTTCTACATCACTTATCTCTACTATCTTTCCTAGATACATTACACCTACTCTTTTTGATACATGCTTTACTACATTTAGTCCATGTGCTATAAATAAATATGTTAAGTCATATTCCTTCTGCAAATCCTCCATTAGGTTTAATATCTGAGATTGTATTGATACATCAAGCGCTGATACTGGCTCGTCACATAGTATAAACTTTGGTCTCGTTGCTATTGCTTTTGCTATTCCTATTCTTTGTTTTTGTCCTCCACTGAATTCGTGTGGGAATTTCTTCGCTGCTAGCTTTGATAGTCCTACCATATCTAACAGTCTGTTTACTTCTTTTGATACTTCGTATCTTGATACTAGCTTGTGTATTAGTAATGGCTCTGATAGTATGTCCTCTATTGTCATTTTTGGGTCTAGTGCACAGGATGAATCCTGAAATATTATTTGCAAGTCTTTTCTTAGCTTTCTAAATTCCTTATTACTGAACTTTTGTATGTTTGTTCCGTTTAGTAATACTTCTCCTGAGGTTGCTGGTAGCAGTCTTAGTATTAGTCTTCCTGTTGTGCTTTTTCCACATCCACTCTCTCCTACTAGTCCAAATGTCTCTCCTTTGTTTATCCCAAACGATACTCCGTCTACTGCTTTTATCGTCTTTTGCTTGTTTGTAAATACTCCAGTGTTAACTGGAAAATGCTTTACTAAGTTTTTGACTTCTATTAGAGGAACATTTTTTTTCATTATTCTACCTCCTCTGAGTAATGTAAACATCTTACATAATGATTGTCTTCGATTTCTACTAGCTTTGGCTTTAACTCTAAGCACTTATCCATTCTTTTTTCACATCTATCATAAAATTCACAGCCTTCTGGTTCAAATGATAAGTTCGGTACATTTCCATCTATGGTGTAAAGCTTTCCTTCTTTTTTGTTTAGCCTCGGTATGCATTTCATTAAACCTGACGTATACGGGTGTAATGGGTTTTTATATAGTTCTCTAGTACTTGCTATCTCCATTATTTTTCCACTGTACATTACTACTATTTTATCAGCCATTTCTGATACTACTCCTAGGTCATGTGTTATTAATAATACTGATGTTCCATATTCATCTTTTAATCTTTTGATTAGGTCTAGTATTTCTGCTTGTATTGTTACATCTAGTGCTGTCGTTGGTTCATCTGCTATTAATAGCCTAGGGTTGCATATTAGTGCCATTGCTATCATTACTCTCTGTCTCATACCACCGCTTAGCTGGTATGGATATGCTTTGTATCTTTCATGTGGTTCTGGCATTTCTACTTTTCTAAGCATTTCTATTACTTTTTCTTTTGCTTCTTTTCCATTTATCTTATTATGTATGGTTAAGCATTCCTTTATTTGATACCCAACTGTAAGCATTGGGTTTAGTGAATTCATTGGTTCTTGATATACCATTGATATTTTATTTCCTCTGACACTTCTCATTTCTTTTTGATTCTTTTCTAAGAGGTTTTCTTCTTCGAATATTATATTTCCTGATTTTATTCTTCCTGGTGGTTGTGGTATTAGTCCCATTATTGAAAGTGCTGTTACACTCTTTCCACTACCTGATTCTCCTATTAGTGCTACTATTTCCTTTTCTGCTATTGAAAAACTTATACCGTTAACTGCATAGATTGTTTTATCTTCTAGTGAGAAATGTGTTTTTAGATCTTTTATTTCTAGTAGTTTGTTAGTCAAATTCCCTTCCCCCTCTTTTTAAGATATTATAACACTATATTGCATGTATTTTCAAAATTTTTCCATGCATTCGTTTCATCAAAGTGCTTGTACTTTCCTTCCATTCCTTCTATAATATTACTACGAAAATAAGTGGAATTTGTCTGAAAAAAAATAGAATAATCACTTAATTAAATATTTACTAGCATATTCCTGAATCATCAAAAACAATCAAATACAGTTTATATTATACCTGACTTGTACCTTCTCTTGTTTTTGGGTTAAGCAAGAGCTTTAATATTTTAAAGGCTAAGTCAAGCACAAAGTAGATTATTCCTATTATTATAGCTATACCTATTACTACGTTTGTTTCTCTCTTTAAATAATTTTGATACATCATATATGTCAATCCAGGATAAAAATACATGTATTCAACAACTAGTAAGCTGGAAATTAGCATTGTTGCTACAGAAGAAAACGAGCCAGCTATTTCTACTATTGCATTTCTCAAAACATGAACAAATACTATTCTTATCTTTGAAGCACCTTTTCCCAGTGCTGTTCTCAAGTATTCATAATTATATATTTCATCTATTGATAAAGCTGTTATTCTAGCTATATATATAGTTGGTATTATTGACAATGAAATCATAGGTAGTATAACATGCTTAGCAGTCTTGTACCCTGCCACTGGTAATGTTTTTATTCCATTTTTGTATAACCATACTACAATTGCTTGTATTACTATTATTACAAATATATCTGGCATCGAGAGCAAGACTAAAGATGACGTCAACTTAATATTTGATGGTTTTTGCCTGTCTTTTTTGCTATCAAAAATTCCTTTTATTATTCCAAATACTATAGCTATTAGGATTGCTCCAACTAGTAGGACAAATGATCTCTTAAAGCCTGTATCAATATATCCCCAAACAGATCTTTTTGATATTCCAGCAGATGTGTACCCAAAGCTTCCTGATAATAAAATCTTATAGTAGTCAACTACATTATCTTTAACCTGAACTAGTGTTACATTTGATATAACTTTCATTTGTTCGAAATCAAACTTAATATTAAAATTCTGTGGAAGTGTAACTAAAGAAATTATAAAAGTTAAAAGTATAAAAATGAAAATTATTTCGCCAAATATCTTAAATATAGGCTTAGCCCTAAGCTTCATTTAATCATCTCCTTCAAAGTGTTCAGAACATGTTATTTTTTACCGTATGTAATATAGATAATAGTATCTAAGATTAGCTGTGCCTGTTCTTTTAGTTTGTTTTTATCTATGATACCTATATCATTCTGCTGCATTCCATTGTATTTCTTTCCTATGTCGCTATTTTCATCTATAGATTTTAAAAGAATTCCTTTTCCTCTACCATCTTTTAAATACGAAATGTCATCATAACTATCAACAACTCGATTTTGCTGCAGTTTAATATCTAACTGCTTTGCTCTTTTTTTGATATATTTCACATAATCATAATATTTTTCTTGAATTGTTTCAGCATATGAAGTATCAAGGTATAAAGCGTCAGAGTCCACTGCACCCAAGTCATTCATTGTTATTGCAAATATATTTTCAACCTTACTAAAATCATTCTTCATGAATAGCTTAGAACCAGTTTCATAAAGGTATTTCGAAGTATCGAAGAATAAAAACACAATCGTTTTTTCAGGTTTTTCATCTATATTACTCAATATCTTAGCCATTTCCAAGGTTGTACCAATAGATGAGCCATTATAAAGCAGCCCCTTATATTTCATATCTCCTTCATATCCAAAATAGTCATAGTTTGTAGTTATAAATACTGTATTTTCATTACTTGTGTCCTTACCTTCAATTATTCCACCTATATTTTTAGCCCTAAAATCGTCTATAACGTTAATGTCGTTTTCAAGAGTCATTTTCTCTCCAGCGCAGTTCTTAATAGTGTTCAACGTTTCTTCATTAACAATAATAGTTATAGGATTTGGCTTAAACCCGAACAAAAAAATAGAATCTTCACTTTTAGGTTGTCTTTTATAGCTATCTACCTTACCTGAAACGATTAAATTTCTTTTTGCTTCAAATGTTCCATTTGCTTCTATTCTTGTGTTAGCAATAATATATCCATTTACGAAATCTTCAACTCTTGTTTTCGTCACTACATCTCTAAAATCAGAATTCATTACACTAAATTTATCAAATACAATGAAATATTTCTTATTTTCATCATAATCTCCATTTCTATATTGATCTAGTGTTAATACAGTTCCAGAAGATGAAGCCATAAAATACATCATATTCTCAGGATATGTATTTGAAAGATCGTAATCCATCCTAAACTCAAAATCTTCTATAACAGCACCATCACTACTTTGAATATACATCCTTGAATCTTCAATATCACCAAAAGTTCTTGGACTTTTAAACTCTTTTATGTATTCTTCACCAAAGTATGGTTTGATTCCATATTCTTTTAATTCATTAACTATATATTCTGCTGCCATGTCTCTACCTTGAGTACCAGTCATCCTACCCTCATATTTGTCATTGTCGAACTCCTGTACATGTGTGAAAATACTATCAGCATCTACCTTGTATAAGCTCTCAGGTGATGGTATTAAAGGTATTATAATTATTAATAACAATACGGTTGCCTTAACAGCAACAGAAAATCTATTCCTCTTAATGTTTCTTATCTCATAAATAAATGTTTTTGGTGATAGATAATAAGGTATTTTTCTTATATATGTAATAACTCTTGACGTTCTTTTATTTACCTCTATTTTAAGTCCTTCTCCAAATAAATTAAATCCTAGAATGCTTATAAAGAAGGCTAATGAAGGGAATAATGCAATCCACATCTTTCGAGCTGTTATTGCATATCTACCTGATCCTAATAACCCTCCCCACTCTGGATAATAACTAGGCATAAAATTCAAACCAAGGTCCTCATATATAAAATATCGATCAAATTTAAATCCGCCCACATAAACCTGAAAAATTCCTAACTCTGCTATAAGAAGCAAAACACGACCCATTTCAAGAAAAAAATAAATTATTAAAGTTGCAGTAAGATGTGGTAGGACATTTTGAATAGATATCAAAAAATTACTTTTCCCAATAGCAATTTCACCTTGTATAAAATTCTCTTTTAAAATATCTTCAATTCTGTTTTTTAACACTTTAGCAAGCCTTCCCCAACCTATAAAAGTCAATACTACAGTGAAAACCAGAATAGAACTACCCAACTCTAATTGATTTACACTGTTCAAACTTAATATAAAAATGCAAAATATCAATGCGGGTAATGCACTAAATGCCTTGCTAAAAAAATCAATAACTCTACTACT
>DAOUQG010000182.1 GCA_030625765.1 Thermohalobacteraceae bacterium
AATTCCTGAGGGAACGTATTTTGTTATGGGAGATAATCGCAATAGTAGTAGAGATAGTAGAAGTTCAACAGTAGGTTTTGTTGAAAGAAAAAATATTGAAGGAAAGGCTGTTATTAGATTATGGCCATTCAATAAAATCGGGTTAGTTAAGTAAGGTGAGATGAGTATATCCTTTGATATACTCATTTTTTATCCACCTATTTTTCTGTCAATGCTTGAGCTGTGTAACTGGTCGTAGTAGATTTCTTTCAATACATGTAGACAATGAAAAGTCTTTTTCCCCCATATAGTTAAAATTAATTGTAATAGTGTTATTATTTATTGCAGTGATTTTCCCATTTCCTATCTTTATATGTTCAATTTCACTTCCTACCTTTAATATATCTTTTAGAGGATTGTTTACACTATTCGATGAATAAATAATCTCCTCTAGCTCATTGATAAATCTTGAATAAAATACCCTTTGCTGATTTTTTTCGTTAAAAGTAATAAGGTCTAGAACCTCCTTTGCTCTAGTCATACCAACATAGAAAAGACGTCTCTCTTCTTCTAAAGCTTTAGGCTGTCCCATTTCATAGGACTCTATGCTACTCGTGCTTGGGAATGCACCATCAATAAGATCAATCATATATACATTTTTAAACTCCAGCCCTTTTGAGGAGTGGATAGTAGAAAGTGTTATCGCATTTTTATAATTGTTATTTTTTGATTCAATTATTATATTTTGTAGGTGCTCTAGTCTAGCAAAAAATCCAACTGTTGAGTTAGTTTCTAGAGCAATACTTTTTAAAATTGACAAGATTGATTTTATTCCTTCATATGAATATTTAGAATTTTTACAGCGTTTTTTCAAATGTTCGCTATATTCAAGCTGCTTTTCGATAAATATAATTGCATCATAAGGCGGCTTTTTTGCCAATCGTTTAAAATCCGTGTTAAGCATTGATATATTTTTTAACTGAAAATGCTTAAAATTCGGGAAGGACATAAGCTTAGTAAAAACAGATTTTGAATTATTGTTATTCTTCACATACTGCATAGCTACTTTGGAAATAAAACCCTTCATCTTATAATATATGTTTTCAAAAGATTGAACATTATTCATATCCAAAGCTAGTTTTAAAAAGTCAGATATATCATTTACTACCCAGTGATTAAAGAAATTTAACTTTGAGTCTCTGATGTAAAAAGGTATACCATTTCGATTTAATTTCTCAGCTAAAATTATTGAAGAAATATTATTTCTATATAGTATTGCAGTATCTGAAAAATCATTTATTTCTTTTAACTGTTTGATTAAATACTCGTATTGGGTTATTTCATCCTTTACTTTTACGATTGTGACTGGTCTTTTAGCAACATTTTTGGTGAATAGATTTTTATCATATCTATAATTATTATTCTTTATAAAGCTATTGCAGACTGATACTATATTTTTAGTCGAACGAAAATTCTGCTCCATATAAAATGTTTTTGCATTTGTAAACTTCTTATTAAAATTAATCAAATCCTCTGGACAAGCTCCTCTAAACCCATAAATACTTTGGTCATCATCCGCTACGATAAATAAGTTATTATTAGGATATGCTAGCAGGTTGATAATTTCATTTTGGATTTTTGATGTATCTTGTCCCTCATCTACTTGAATATATCTATAGATATTACGATATTTGTTAAGCATATTTTTGTTTGATTTTAATATCTGTAATGCTAATGTGAGCATATCATCAAAATCTATAAGAAGATTTTTTTTCTTGTATTCCTCATACTTATTAAAAATATCTTCAAGATGCTTGATTTGAAGAGATTGAAATTTATGAATATCAGATATATCTATCATAGTGTTTTTAATATATCCAATAGCATTTAACAGCTCTTCTAATTTATCATCACTAATATATGAACCGTTTACGTTATGATATATTCCCTTTAAAATTTTTATCTTGTTAAAATTCTGGTTATTACCCTCTATCAAAGTATATTTAATATTATTCAGATATGCATATTCTCGTATAAGGAAAAAAGCGAAGCTATGTATAGTGGAGAAATTTATATTTTCTGAAACATGTTTTCCAAATATATTCATAAATCTCTTTTTCATATCTTTAGCTGATGCCTTACTAAAGGTTATGGAGAGAAGGTTTTTTGGGTTTATTTTGTGGTTAAGGATTAGATTAGCTGTTCTACATACTAATACTGTAGTTTTACCTGCGCCAGGAACTGCCAATATAACAGCGGGTCCTTCCGTGTGAAAAACTGCGGCCAATTGCTGTTCATTAAGATTTATATTGTAATTATTTATTAGAGTATTAATAAAGTTTTTGTCCAATGGAGAAACCTCCCCCTTTTGTTTTCTCAAATACAATTTTAACATAAAGTGAATGCGTTTTAAAAAGTTATTAATTATGAATTACTAAAATTCTTTAGACTTTCTTTAAACTTTCTTTACACTTTTTTAACAAATATTACTTATAATCCTCTTAGAAGGGAGGAATTGTAAATGCAATTACAAATAAAACAACGTAATATAAATTATCCATTAGTATTTGGTGGAATTATTGTAGTGTTTTTATTATTCATATCAATATTTGGACACTCACTTGCACCACTTGATCCTTTTTCTTTGAACTTTGCTAAGTCTTTTTATCAGAATGGTGAGTGGATAACGATAGAACAACAGATACCACCAAACAATTATAATGTTTTGGGGACAGATATACTAGGAAGAGATATATTTAGCTTTATAATCTATGGAGCTAGGCTAACATTGTCTACAGGCTTGTTATTTGTAGCTATTAGATTTTTAGTAGCTCTACCTATGGCTTTATTTGCAGGATTTAATGGAAAAGTAAGTAGTAAAATTATTGATTTTTTTAGCAGAGTATTTAGTACAATACCTGCACTAGTGTTTTGCATTTTAATATTGAGCTTTAGTAAAGTTAGACAATTACAATTGGGTAGTTCTATTCTTATATTCACACTAGTGCTAACCTTTGTAGGGTGGGGACGACTTGCTAAAGTGTTAAAAAACAGAATAGAAGATATATTAAATGAAGATTTTATTCAGGGTGAAATAGCAATTGGGAAAAGTAATTTTTTAATTGCTATTCAAAATGTTTTACCTCATCTTACTGCAACGATAATTATTAATATATTCTTTGAAATGGGGCGTATTTTGATTCTTATTGCTGAATTAGGAATTTTTGAAGCTTATATAGGTGGATTTAAGTTTAGTCGAGAATTGATTAGTGAATTACAATTAGATTTTATGCCTAATTATTATCCAGAGTGGGGTGGGTTGTTAGGCTCCAGTAGATATGCTATAACTGCAGATAAGACTTGGATCGCATTGTTTCCTGCACTAGCTTTTTTTATTAGCATCTTAGGGTTTAACTTGCTTGGTGAAGGGCTTAAAATAGAAGTCAACAAAAGAACTTCAAAGGTTATAACAGTCATCAGAAGAATACCATATTATTTATCACCAAGAACAATTATTTATGAACTAAGAAACATTAGGAATAATAGAAGACCTGTAGCAATTAAAGTAATTATACTGCTTGTTGTTATTATTATACCTTTGATACCAGCACCTGAAAGTTTATATAAAGTAAATGCTGATAGTATTTTCTCATATGTTCATGAATTTGAGAAAGATAAGTATGAGGGTAGAATGACTGGAACTAATGGACGAGATGAAGCTGCAGATTATATATGTGATGAACTAAAAAGCTATGGTATTAAACCATTTTTTAAAGAAGAATATGTAAAAGAATATAGGTGCAAAGCTCCAATAGCACAAATTCAAGATTCAAGAATGTATATACAGAGTAGTAACGGTGACGTACTTGCAGATTTTGATATTAGGAGGGATTACTATTTATCAAATACAATAAATGGGAGATATATTGATGGTATTGTAAATTTTGCCTTATTATCATCTGGTAATATACTAACTCTAGAACAATATAATAATCAGGAATATGATGAAAACAAGAAATATTATATTGTTTTTGATAAACCAGTAAATTTTTATTCTCCACTATTCTTTAATTCAGATTATATAAGAACCGCTTCTAAAACAAAATTAAATGAATCTATAGTGGGTTACATAATTTCTAGGCAGGATGATTATAAAAATGAAGACTTTGAAGAAAGAGAAAGGATACTAATAGCTAAAGAGGTAAAGAACTTTAACATTAACACTTATCATGATAGTTTTAAAAGCAGAGAAACACCGCCTACTATTTGTGTGAATGAAGAAACGTTAAAAACAATTGTTAATTATGCTGGTAAAAAATTAACTCTTGAAAATAATATTAATGCTATACTAGGATTCAATGCTAAAAATATTGGAGGAATAATTGAAGGTAAGGATACAAGTAATGAGAATACAGTTTATATTACTACTAACTATGACTATTTTGGATATGAAGGAGATATGAAATATAAAGGACTGCTTTATAATAGCACATCAGTTGCTGCAACATTTGAGATGGCGAAAATATTAAGCAGTATAGATGAAAAGCCAGAAAAAACAATTGTATTTTTATTTTTCGATGCTTCCAAATATCTTCGTGATACAGGCTCAAAATTATATATGAAGAATGATTTTTCAAAGGTAACTGATATCTTTGCAATAAGCATGAATGACTTGGGAGCGGTAGATTCAGATACATTATACATTGATACTTCATATGCAGATACAATTCAAAAAAAATATTATGAATACATCAAATACATTAAGAAAAGAGCTGATCAGTTAAGGATTAATTTAAAGCAAAGCAAAATTGTTGATTGCTATGATGATATTGCTTATTTGAAAAATGGTAGAGGTAAAGGAATACTTTTAAAATCTATAAAGGGTGATAGTGATTTGGGAATGAAATACAATGGAACGCAGCAAAATGATATTAGTATCATAGACAAGAACAAGCTTTCAAAACAGGTTCAATTGATTTTGGATACTATTGTTTATGTTGTATATGGTGATAAGTAAATGCTTATAATCCCTTTTAAAAATTTTAGACTTTCTTAACATCTCTTTACACTTTCTTTACATTTTTGCTCTATAATCTTTATAAAGGGAGGAATATCAAATGAATTCAAAAAAAATACATGTAAACTATCCATTATTATTTGGAGGAATTATAGTAGCAGTTTTACTAGTTATATCAATATTTGGGCATTCACTAGCACCTATAGACCCATATTCACTAAACTTTGCTAAGTCTTTTTATCAGAATGGTGAATACATAACAATAGAACAACAAATACCTCCAAATAGTTATAATATTTTGGGGACAGATTTACTTGGAAGAGATATTTTCAGTCAAATAATATATGGAGCTGGTCTTACACTATCATTGAGCTTACTTATCGTAGTCACTAGGCTTCTTGTTGCAATACCTGTTGCTTTTTTTGCAGGATTCAAAGGAAAAATTAGTAGTAGAGTTATTGATTTTTTTAGCAAGGCATTTAGTACATTACCTGCACTAATATTTTGCATTTTTATTTTAAGTTTTCACATAGTAAATCAATTAGAGCTAGGCAGTTCTATTCTTACATTTACGCTAGTATTGACTTTTGTAGGGTGGGGACGACTTGCTAAAGTGTTAAAAAACAGAATTGAAGATATTTTAAAAGAAAATTTTATCCAAGGTGAAATCGCTATTGGAAAAAGTAATTTTCTGATATCTATTCAAAATGTCCTACCACATCTTACTGCAACTTTAATAATTTATTTTTTTCTTGAAATGGGTCGTGTTTTGCTTCTTATAGCGGAGCTAGGGATTTTTCAGGTTTATGTCGGTGGGTTTAAATTTGACCCACGACTTATTTATGAAGATCTTGGATTGAATTTTATGCCTAGTTATTATCCAGAGTGGGGAGGGTTATTAGGCTCAGGTAGATATGCAATAACAGCTCGGAAGATGTGGATTGCATTATTCCCTGCATTAGCCTTCTTTATAAGCATTTTAGGATTTAATTTATTTGGAGAAGGGCTTAAGATAGAGGTAAACAAAAGAACGTCAAGAGTTATTACATAT
>DAOUQG010000045.1 GCA_030625765.1 Thermohalobacteraceae bacterium
CTTTAGCTTTTTCAGTTCCTGTATAGTAGGCATTGATTTTTTGCCACTGGTCTAACTGAAAAGAGGATTCAGTTAAATAAACTATTATGTCTTTACTAGAAGTAAATTTACCTAAAAATGTTTTGAAAGGTAGAGAGACAATATATTTATTGTTTTCTAATTTTTCTTTTGGATAAAATTCTATTGTTTCGTAATTTGTTTTTTCATTAAGCACTGAAATTTTGTCGTTTTTGTTTTTTAGTAATGTGTTATTTTGAGCTTCTATTTCATTGAGTGACAGCATAATTTCCTCAAGAGGTTGATTGATATCAGCTATATCATTTTCTATTGGAGATAAAGCTACAATTAAGTTATCTATAGAAGAGTTATTATTTACAATTTCATTGACGGAGTTTATTAAGGTTTTGATGTTTTCATTTTCTGTTAAATTATATTGGTTATAAAAGTTGCATAGTTTAGCTATTTTATTTAAATTGGTATCGAAGTTTTCTAAGTACATAGCTTTAATTACTTTTATAAATGAAACTTCAATATCTATTTTTATTTCTTTAGAAATTATATTAGAAATTATTCTTTCTTCATCAGCTTTCATACTATTTTTTGCATAATAATAGTTTAATTTATCTAGAGATATATCCAGTTTGTTATAAATATTTATTACACCATAATTATTTTTAAAATAGTAATCTAGGATATTTATACTTTCTAAAATTTTATCTCCATTAATATAGGAAGAGATTTTTGTAGCAAAGACATTTTCTATTTCATCACTTGAAAATTCTTTGATCTTTGTTTCAATAGTAGTCCAAAATTCAGAGCTGAAGATTTCATCATTGTGTAGATTATCAACATCTTCATTTTGATTGATTATTTTACTATTAATTAATAAGGTACATAAGATATCTAAATTGTAGTTGGTATTCTCATATTCTACAATCTTATTAGTAATACATTTTTTTAGGTATATAGGTGTTGAGGTGATTTCAAGCTGAGTTAACAAATAATTTGAACCAATTTGTATGTTATTTGATAATATTTCATCTACTGCAGTACAGACAAATTTCTGATTTTGAGTTTTGTTTTTATTTTTTTCTATGTATTCAATTAGTTTATCTCCATTACCTTTGCTACCATAGGATTTTAAAAACTTATTAGGCATAGTGTTTGTGGAAATTACTATCAATAATAATATTATCAACAAAATTGCACTGGATAGTGTTAATAAAAGTCTTTTATTATTTAAATCATTGTGGATAAATTCTTTGATTGTTTTTGTATATTTTGTAAGCATAGGACCTCCATATTATTGAAATAAGGTGTGGGGTTAGAATCTTTCTGATATTAAATGAGCTTAGAGTAATACAATATACTATATTTTAGAATATAGATTAAAATAAAAGTGTAATTATAATATATCAGAAATATAATTGTAGATACAAGTTTTAAATAAATAATATAAAAAATTAAAATAATAAATAGAATCCAGTAAAGCAATAAAAAGGTAAAAAACATATTAAATTTTTGTAAATTGACTTAACAAATGATGGTAAAAGTATTAGAATGTAAAAGTACGATATTGGTAGGACGCTTAATAAGATAGGAAAATCTTCAATGATTTTTTATTAAATTTAAAGGGGAAGAAACAATTGAAAAAAATGAATGAAGTACTTGATTTGAAGAATAAAATAAGGGAAAAACAAATTGAATTAGACAAAATGGTAATGACAAGAAATTATAATCTTTTAGATGAAGAAGTTATTGAGCTAAGTCAGAAGTTGGACAAGATGATAATTAAATATATTATGTAAAATAATAATAGAATATATAAAAAAACTTTACAGAGTAGAACACTGAAAAGTCTACTCTGTAGGGGATTTTAATATACTAAACCAAAATCATATTCAAATTGATAATTGGCCCCATCATAATTTTCCATAATCATAGAGTCATCAGCTTGGTCAATAGTTTTAGGCCAAGTCATCGGTAATGTTCCTTTAAAATTATAATCACCAAAGAGTACATCAGATACTCCGTTTCCTTCTGTTCCAGGTAGCCAGCCCATAACAAAAGCATCCCAATCTTCTATGTAATCATCAATAAGTAGTGGTCTACCGGCTAAAAGGATTGTAACTACTGGTTTCCCTAATTCATTGACTTTTTCTAAAGTATTAATATTGTTTTTATATACAGTAGAACTATTTAAAGTTAAATCCTCATTGTCACCAAAACCCTCTGCGTATGGCTTTTCTGCAATAACTACAACTATAACGTCTGCTTCCTCTGCTTTTGAAAAATTAGTATATAAATTTTCACCCAGCACAGATTTAAATGCTTCTCTTATGGTTGTACCATAGGTTAAACTGTTTTTTTCTACACCTTGCCATTCCATTGTCCATCCACCGCATTGGAATCCTAGATTATTTGAACCAGGACCTACTAGTAAAACCTTTTGGTCTTTGCTTAGAGGTAAAATATTTTCTTCATTTTTTAATAATACTAAGGATTCTCTTACTGCTTTACGTGCAATTTCTCTATGTTCCTCATTGCCAAGGACATCGCTTTGTGATTTAGCCATGGGGTTATCGAATAAGTCTAAATCATATTTTAGCTTTAAAATTCTATAAACTGCGTCATCAATTCTTTCTTCAGATATTTTACTTTCATTGACTGAATTAATTATAATATTATATATTTCAGCCCAATTGTAAGGTTGCATCAAGACGTCAATACCACTATTTATAGCTAAGGCTACTTTTTCTTCAAGAGTAGGCGCGTTAATTTCATTTATTCCTTCCCAATCAGATACAACTACTCCTTCAAAGCCAAGTTCTTCTTTTAATACGTCAGTAATTAAATATTTATTTTCATGCATTTTTAGCTTATTAACACTATTATAAGAAACCATTATAGTTTTGACGTTGTTAGATACGGCTTCTTTATATGAAGGTAAGTGTATTTCTCTTAATTCTTCTTCAGTAATTTGAACATCACCTCTGTCAATAAGATAATCATTATCTCCAGTTCCGAAGGTAGTATGGCCATCTCCTATATAATGTTTTGCAGTTGCAGCAATGTTTTGTTCTTGAAGACCTTTTATATAATTGCCAATTAATCCCTCGACTCTTCTAGGGTTTTCACTTAAACTCTCGTAAGTTCTACCCCATCTAATATCTTGTGCGAGTGATACCGCTGGAGAAAAATCCCAATTTAATCCTGTGGCAGCTATTTCTTTTCCAGTTATGGCTCCAATTTGGTACATGAGTTCAGGATTATTTGCAGCACCGAGTCCAATATTATGAGGAAAAATTGTGGCATTTTTCACATTATTATGACCGTGCACTGCATCAATTCCGTAGATAATTGGAATTCCAGACGACGAATTTAATGCAGCTTGCTGCATTTCATTATACATATCTACCCATCCATCAGCAGTATTAGAATTAGGACTACTACCACCACCACTTAGGATAGAACCTATGTTGTATTTTTGGATTTCTTGAGGAGTAATTTGACTTCGTTCTGCTTGTAGCATTTGACCAACTTTTTCTTCTAATGTCATTGATTTGATTTTACGAGTGATATCTTTTTCTTTAGTGATTTCTAAAGTAGTAGACTTATTTTTTATAAATATTGTACCAATCCCAATTAAGATAACGATTACAAGAAATGAGGGAATAAATCTTTTATTATGTGTTAACTTACTCATCATTTAAGACCTCCTATAATAGTGTTGTTTTTATACAAGATGTTTATTCTTGATTGATATGAAAAGTGTAGTTTGAAATGTGTAATTAATTTCATTGTAGCATTATATTTTATGGAAGTATAGAAAAATCTTAACCGATTAAGTAAAGGGGTGATTTTTATCATCTATAATATGTTTTTCTTCTTTTATCTTTTGGTTTTTTCTTTATCTTTTGAACTTAATTGTGCATTGTGCATTGCTCTTAATTTGTGCATTACACTAATATGGTGTATTATTTTTATATCCTATGTTATAAATTGGGTATATGTTTTTTATTTAAAATAGTGTAACATATGATACCGATTTAGAAATAGGGAAATGATAATATGATGTTAATAAGAAATTGAAAAGACAATTGAAAATACTTATATAGATAAAAATAAAAACGTAAAGGAGAAAACTATGAATAATAAATATTTTAACGTAGAAGATACAATATTTGATATAACAGAAAAATACGAGGAAGCAGTTGATTTATTAGTATCAGTGGGTTTTGATAATTTTAAAGATGAAAAAGGAAGAAAGACTTTTGGAAAAGCTATTTCACTAAAAAATGCTCTTAAGATGAAAAAAATTAATGTAGAAACTTTTGTGGAAGAGTTAACTCAAAATATTGAAAACAATAAATTAAATCAAGATGACGCTCAAGGTAAGAATAATGTTGGAAAAGAAGCTGATGTAAGAATTGAAGGAATTCTACCTTGTCCTGTAAAGCTACCTTTATTGGAAGGTTTTGATGGTTGGATGGCTGAAAATGATTTGGGATTTAAAGTTGATTATGAATTAAAATCTGCATCAATGGGAGTAGATTGGCTTAAAGAATCTTTAGAAAAATCAGAATCAGCAGATGTACTAGCAGACATATTTATATCAGCAGGATTTGATCTTTTCTTTGACAAAAACCTTATAGGTAAATATAAAGAAAAAAATGTTTTTGAAGATATAACAGACTTTGACAAATATAATAAAGATTTTGAAAATGATTATATAAGTTTAAAAGATCCAGACAAAGAGTATTCTATGATAGGTGTTGTACCAGCAGTTTTCTTGGTTAATAGAGATGAATTGGGTGATAGAAAAATGCCTGCTAGCTGGGAAGATGTATTAAGCCCAGAGTTTGAAAATAGAGTAAGTCTTCCAATTGGTGACTTTGATTTATTCAATGCAATACTTCTTAATATTTATAATGCCTATGGTGAAGATGGAGTAAAGAGATTAGGAAAGAGCTTATTTAAAAGTATGCACCCATCAGAAATGGTTAAGTCTCATATAGGTAAGCAGGAAAGACCGATAGTTACTATTATGCCGTATTTCTTTACTAAAATGACTAAAAATGGTGGGCCTATGGCAGCGGTATGGCCAAAAGATGGAGCAATAATTAGTCCAATATTTATGCTTACTAAGAAGGATAAGAAAGAAAAAATTAAACCAATAGTTGACTTCTTTGCTTCTAAAAAAGTAGGAGAAATACTTTCACATAATGGAAGGTTCCCAAGTGTACATCCAGAGCTAGATAATATGATTACAGCAGAAAATAAATATATGTGGATTGGCTGGGATTTTATTAAAAATAATGATATTGGTGCATTAATTAAGCACTGTGAAGAAATATTTAATGAGAGTATTAAGGGGGGAAAATAAATGAATTTAATAACTGTTTCAGGCCCACCTTCATCAGGGAAGACATCAATAATAATTAAAACAATAAATTCTCTTCACCAAAGAGACCTAAAGGTTGGGGTGGTAAAATTTGATTGTTTATATACAGATGATGATGTATTATATGAAAAAATAGGAGTTCCTGTTAAAAAAGGTTTGTCTGGCTCTCTTTGTCCAGATCACTACTTTGTAAGTAATATTGAAGAAGTAGTTCAGTGGGGAGTAGACCTTGAATTAGATGTTTTGATTACAGAAAGTGCAGGACTTTGTAATAGATGCTCTCCTTATATAAAGGATGTTAAAGCAATATGTGTTATAGATAATTTAAGTGGAATTAATACTCCAAAGAAAATAGGCCCAATGCTTAAATCAGCAGATATAGTTATTATTACAAAAGGAGATATAGTATCTCAAGCTGAAAGAGAAGTATTCGCATCAAGAGTTCACTCAGTAAATCCTAAAGCTATAACTATGCATATCAATGGATTAACTGGTCAAGGAGCTTACGAACTTAGCACATTACTTTATGATGAAGGAGATAATATAGATACTGTAAAAGGTAAAAAATTAAGATTCTCAATGCCTTCAGCACTTTGCTCTTATTGTTTAGGTGAAACAAGAATCGGAGAAGACTTCCAGATGGGTAATGTCAGAAAAATGGACTTAGGAGGAAAAAATGATTAATTATAAAGATATAGAAAATAAAACTCTTTCAAGTATAGAAAAAGAATATCCTTTTATTACTTCATTTTACGAATCTAATAAACTAGTAGTAGAAGAAAATGAGAATACTACATTAAATGAATATTTTAATTCTTTTACAGAAGAGGAAATAGAAGAATGGGCTATAGATATTGATAAAATAAAAGAGGATATGATTATTTTTATTAATGAAATGTTATCTTTTCTCGGTGTTAAAGAAGAGGTAGGAGTAAATTCTTTAACTATTCTACCAGGTCAAGACAAGAGTGGTAATAAGGAAAACTTTGAAGAATTAACAATAAATAAAAGCGAAATAATTTCAATAGTTGGGCCTACAGGTTCAGGAAAATCGAGATTACTTGCTGATATAGAATGGACAGCAAATGCTGATACTCCAACAAAGAGAAGCATTCTTATTAATGGAGATATACCAGATAAAAAGTGGAGATTTTCTTCATCTAATAAGTTGGTAGCTCAATTATCTCAAAATATGAACTTTGTAATGGACTTAACAGCGAGAGAATTTATAGAACTACACGCTAGAAGTAGAATGGTAGAAGAAGAAGAAGAAGTAATAGAGAAAATAATTGAAGCAGCCAATCATTTAGCAGGTGAAAAATTTGATTTAGAAACACCAATTACTAGTTTAAGTGGCGGACAGTCTAGAGCTTTAATGATTGCAGACACGGCTATTTTAAGCACATCACCAATAGTATTAATAGATGAAATTGAGAATGCAGGAATAGATAGAAAAAGAGCGTTGAACCTACTGGTAAGCGAAGAAAAAATAGTATTAATGGCTACACATGATCCAACTTTAGCGCTTATGGCCAATAAAAGAATAGTAATTAAAAATGGCGGTATTCATAAAGTTATTGAAACAGATGAAAAAGAAAGAGGAATTTTAGTTCAATTAGATAAACTAGATGCTATAACAAGCAAGTTGAGAGCAGAGTTAAGAGCTGGAAACAGTTTAAATGTTGAGGATATTGTTTTATAAGACAATGCACAATATTAAATCAATGCACAATGCACAATGCACAATGCACAATTCACAATGCACAATGCACAATTCACAATGCACAATTCACAATGCACAATCAAGATCAAAAGATAAGATCAAAAGATAAGATCAAAAGATAAGATCAAAAGATAAGATCAAGAGATAAAAACAAAAGATAAAAGATAAGTGCAAAAGAACAATGTTGTTATTGGAGATAGAATGTGATTTATAGTGGCATTGACTGTATAAGAGAAATCTATATTTTTAAGCTTAAGAGTAGGTGGAAATTATTGGATAAGGATTTCGTAACATAGGGTACGGATTTTATATTAGATTTATCTTATAATTAATATGACTTATAAAATAGCAAATAGGGAATTATATATGAGACATTGATTATAGTTTCAAAGTAGAAACTTTTAACTAAAAGAAGAGAGGAGCAATAAATATGAGCGAAAATGCGCACGCAGGATGTTCAGGAGAATTTGAAAATGGTAAACAAATAGCGGATAAGGTTAGAATGCTTGGGTATGATAAGCAGTTTATGCCAATGCCTTTAACTATAAAGTGTGAGGAATGCGGCGAAACTTTCCAAATGGAAAAGTTCGAAGATAAGTGTCCGAAATGTGGAATGGTATATGCAGTAACACCTTGTCATTCTCATGATCCAGAAAGTGTAAAAGCAGCTGGAATTGATTATTAATTTTGAAAAAAGAAAAAGTTCTTCCACCTAAGATTTATTAAGTGGAAGGACTTTTTTTTGTTACATAGGAAGTTCATTTTTTCCTATGTAATAAAAAATGAAAGGGTGCAGGGGAAGTATTCCCCGCTGCTTTCAGGAGGGTGCTCAGACGCGTTAGCGTCGTCAAAGGGAACCTAAGGTTCCCTAGTGAAGCAGCTCCGCTGCTTTTTTTAATATAAGAATAAAAATATATTAATTAAGATTAGTATATGATATACAAAGTAAAAAATTTACAGGAACATTTTCAAGAAAAACATTTAGGAAAATGTGGATTAATAATAATACTTTGATATACTTTAATTACAAGGTTTCATAAACAGATGAAATGGAGGCGGATTATTGAATACAGGAACATGGATTGCAATTTATATGCCATTTTTTATTATATTTTTTATAATTCTTCCGCAGCAGAAACAAGTAAAAAAAGCATTATTAATAAAAAAGAAAAGGATGGGGTTGAAAATAATGACAAATGAGATTTTACAAAAGTATATAGGAACTACATGTACAATATCAACTGGCTCTTTTGGAACGGCGCTAGTTGGAGAAATTATCACTATAAATGAAAATTGGATTGAAGTTCAGACAAAAAAGGGAATAGAACTTATTAATGCGGAGTTTGTACAAAGCATTAAGATTAAAAAATAAAAATTATTAGGAAGAACCATTTCAGAAATTATTATGGAATGGTTCTTTTATTTTTGTGTAGGATATTTAGCGAATTGTAAGAAATTCTTAAGATTTATGTGAATTTCTTTTAATATTCCTACAGTATCATTGAGTTGTAGCAATTATTAATTGGCAATTATGGGGGTGGAGTTATGAGTAGCTTGCAAATAAGTAGAGGAATAAGAAGGAGAAAAAAGAAAAAAAGAAAATCAAAGCTTTTTAAAAAGACGATATTTGCAATTATAATTGGCATATTAGCTGTTTCTTTTTACAATAATAAACAAAAAGAACAGTGGGAGAAAAGTGAGTATAGTTCCGAAATTTCACAAGAAATATATAATTCTATGAAAAATTTAGGGAATAGGTTATCAGTGTATAATGCATCTGTAGAATTAAATGGAGGAAGTTCAGCTAATACTTGTGTTTATTTTGTATCAGAAGTACTTAGAAAAAATGGGGAATATGTGGACAATAGTATTTGCAACATACTAGAATTGTTAGATGTATTAAAAGAAAAAGGCTGGAGACGAGAATATGACTATGGCAAACTAAAGCCTGGAGATGTTTGTTTTACTACAGATGTAAATTTGAATGATGATGGTAACCCCACACATACTTATATATTTATGGGATGGGTAGAAGAAGGCAAATACGACTATGCTTACATATGTGATAATCAGGCAAAAGATTATGAGGGTAAGATATATCATTGGGGATTTGATTTTGATACCATATTATTTAATTAAAAAATTAGCATTATTTAATAGAATAATTGAAGGTAGTAGAGGAATCTCATTAATTAAATTAAGTTATAAACGAAATAAAAGCGAAAAGGGCTCTTTATACGAATTAGCCTCTAATATAAATAATATGAAAGAAAAATATGAAAAGTTAGTAGATAGCCAAGTTAAAAGTGAAAGATTAAAAACTGAATTAATTACTAATGTATCCCACGATTTGAAAACTCCACTGACTTCAATAATAAATTATATTGATTTTTTAAAGAAGCAAGGTTTATCAGAAGAGGAAAAAACAAAATATATTAATGTTATTGACAGTAAATCTCAAAAACTTAAGGTGCTTATAGAAGATTTATTTGAAGCATCAAAAATGTCTAGTGGGAATGTTGAGTTTAATATTGAAAAAATAGATATAGCGGCCATTTTGAGTCAATCATTAGGAGAAATAAATGAGAGAATTAAGAAATCTTCACTTATATTTAAAGTTGATATACCGAAAGAAAGTGTATATTTAAATTTAGATGGTAATAGAACTTGGAGAGCTATAGATAATTTATTAAATAATATTTTAAAATACTCAATGCCAAATTCAAGAGTATACATTGAGCTGAAGAATTTTGAAAATGCTGTCACAATAACAATGAAGAATATTTCTTCTTATGAAATGAATTTTGATGAAAAAGAGATTTTTGAACGATTCAAAAGGGGAGATAAAGCTAGAAACACTGAAGGGTCAGGACTTGGGCTTGCTATTGCGAAAGATATAGTTGAACTTCAAGGGGGAAGTATGAAAATTTCTATAGATGGAGATTTGTTTAAAGTGGTGATTAGCTTTAGTAAAGAAATGAACAAAGAGGAATTAATTTAAATAAAGTGTGAAGAGTGAAATGTGCAGTGTGAAGTTAAGGATGATTTTGCGGTGTATAAATGTTTAAATAAGAATACCAAATAGTGTGCATGTAACTTTACCCAGTTATAATCTATAGGTATTCTTTTGTTATAATCATTTTGAGGTGATTATAATGACAGAAATAATTATTAACAATATTGAAACTATAAATGATTTAGCAATGTTTGCTAATCCATTTAAGAAAGGAAAATTAAAGTTGAATATATCTAAACTTGCTAGAGAGTTAAATAAGGACAGAAAAACAATTAGAAAGTATTTAAATGGTAAAATACCTTCTACTACAAGAACAAGAGTTAAATATCTAGATGAATATAGAGATGTGATTATAAAACTGTTAACGGATAAATACAGAACTTTTGATTATATAGATCATCTTTACAATTATTTAGTTAGAGAACATAAAATCTCATGTAGTAGATCTACTCTGAACAGATATGTAAGAATGGATGATGAAATTAATTCATTATTCAATAAGAAGAAAACACAAAAGTTTTATGAACGATTTGAAACAAAGCCAGGAGTGCAAGCTCAGTTTGATCTAAAAGAAAAAATTAAAATAATCTATAACACTGGAGAAGTTGTAAGAATTAATGTTGCCACACTTACACTTGGTTTTTCAAGATACAATGTCAGAGAACTTGTCTTAGATACCAAATATGAAACAATAATAAATTTTTTAGCTAGTGCATTTGAAACTATAGGAGGTGTTCCAAAAGAATTAGTCATAGATAATATAAAATGTCTAGTAGATAAACCCAGAACAAAAGATAAAGATGCTATTTTAAATGTTAAGTTCGAAGAATTTTTAAGAGACTATGATATTGTTTGTAAGCCCTGTATGCCTTATAGGCCAGAGACAAAAGGTAAAACAGAGACGCAAAACAAAAAACCATCACAATTAGAAAATTATAATGGCACATATGTGGATCTCTTAGATGTGCATGATAAGTTGAGGATTATAAATGACGAAGATAATAATAGTATCTCACAAGCAACAAATCTACCACGTATATTTTTACTAAACAAAGAAAAAGGTGAATTTTCCAACCTTCCACCACGAAGAATAAAAGAAAAATATCACCTTTCATTAAAAAAAGTTGCTGTAACTAAAGATTCTCTGTTTTCATATAAATCAAACAAGTACTCAGTACCTAAAAGATTAATAGGATTTAAAGTGAATCTAATAGTAAAAAATAATCAACTACATGTTTATTATAACAATAAAATTGTAACTGTACACAATATATCTAAAAATAAATTAAATATTAAGAAGTCTCACGATTTGTATTATCCATCGAAAACTATAGCAAAATGTGATTCTAATAAAGATATTGTAATCGAAGAAATGAGGAATATTATTTATGATTAATGAAGTGCTAGATCAACTTGTATACCTTAAATTAAAATCTGCGCATGCATATCTAAAAGAGCTACATATCAATGATTGCATATCTCAGAATGAATTAAAGGGACTAAATAAGGTACTTAAAAAAGAAGTTGAAGCTAAAGAAGAAAACAATAAATTATATAATGTAAAGGTTGCTGCATTTCCATTTATAAGGAAAATTGAAGACTACGATTTTTCATTTCAACCAACAGTTGATGAAAATAAAATTAGGAATTTAATAGAATCTAACTTCTATTTAGATGCTACTAATGTAGTTTTTATAGGCAATCCAGGAGTCGGCAAAACACATTTAGCTGTTGCAATTGGCTATTCAGTAGCTATTCAGAGAAATAGTGTATATTTCATAAAATTCTACCGATTAATTAGAAATTTGAAACAAGCATATAATGAAGGTGAATTAGAGAAAAAGTTAAAATTGTACTTTAAATATAAATTACTCATCATAGATGAAGTAGGATTTAATGAAATTTCACCGCTTGAATCAAAGCTATTTTTTCAACTAATTGATATGAGATACACAAAAAGGTCTACAATATTCACAAGTAATATTACTTTTGATAAGTGGCCAAATATACTAGGACAAGACGAAATGATAACCAAAGCAATATTAGATAGGATTTTACACTATTCCTATTTATTTAATATTACTGGCCCATCTTATCGAATTAAAGACAAATTAAAATTAAATAAAACTGAGGAGTCTTAATTGCACAGAATTGAGGAGATTTAACTTGTCATTTATACCTTAAGCTCACCTTTTCCTCGTTTTGAATGTAGAACAGTATCCTCTCCACCTGTTTTTCTGAAAATACCTCTACTTGTTTTTCTGAACCAAAAGCAACCTTCATTCTATCTTTTCTTATGTCCACTACATTTTCATTAGAAAAATTATTTTTCACTAGAAACTTATTGAAAGCTTGTAGACTATTGATTTTCTTGTTGATGGTTGTTATCTCGTATTTGCATTCAATAATATACTTTCTAAAGCTTGTGATGTAGAATCTTTTCAGATCCCCTTGAAATTTCACTCCCATGTTTTGAAGATAGGTTACAAAGCCTGCAATGTCTCCGACGTAGCTTTCAATAGTCATAGTACTCTTTCCATCCTCCTGTAGGTATCTTTTGAATTTCTCAACAAAGTCTATTGCCATATCTTTTCTCCTCTCTATTAGTTTTTAGGCAAAGAAATAGAGCTAACGCTGGCAGTATCACTGACGTTAGCTCCTGTTATTACACAATTTAGTATTCAAGATAATAATATATATTTGATTTTCCTTTTGATTCACCTAAAAAATAAGCTCAACAAGTACTATGACCTGTTGAGCTATTTTTATTTGCTTGTACTCACTGCATTATTTCAATTATGCGGTTAAGATATCTTCCTACTTTGTAACAAATACTTCGATTGTCAGAAATTCTTTGACATATCTTTTTTATGAAGCGAGTTTCAACTGTATTTTGCAGTTACCTCCGAAAAATTGTAACCATCGTTTTATAAGTCTCCAACTACTTACTTTCCCATCTTTACATCAGATTTCATTCATCGCATCGCTATCCGATCTTCGTTGCTCACATTCTGTTCACAATCTTTCGGAAACTTTCTAATACCCTATAATAGCCGAAGTTTCTCTATATAATAACTAATTTAATTATATAAATCAAAATCAAATTCTGCTTCTATACGTGAGCAAACTTAATATCATCCTTATCTAAATATATAGCAGGAACTTCGTCATTTTTAATTTTAATAACTATTTCTAGTATATATTCTACATCGTATTTTTTTCAGTTCACTTAATTCCCTTTTCTTCATTTTTAATCTATCTAGAATTTTCTTGAGTTGAATATTCGCATCAAGTGATTCCTCATACCCAGTACTAATTGTCTAGAAACTAAATTTCTTAATAATATTATTTTTATTTTTATTTCCTTTTTCCCAAAATATGCTATGTTCAATAAAAAGATTTTTTGAAAAATGTTCTGGTTTGAAATCATCTCCTTTAATGCTAAAATCTACTCGTACATTGCTTTCTTTCATATTGTATTATTTCTAATAGTAGTGAGTTAGTATTCCATCACCTTTAGCATGTTTTTAAAATTTTTATGCCGTTATTTATCAGTTTCTTTAAATTAATCTATTTTATAGCATTCTCACCTTTTACCGTAATTTCATAATCTGTAAATGCTGCTCTAAAAGCAATCATTTCTGATACAAACTCGACGAACTTAATATTTTTAGATTGTGAGAATATCTCTGATATAACTTCGTTATTATTATCCATAGAAATCTTCATTAAACTGTCTTTGTATTCAAATCTAATACCATCTTCTACTAAATTGCCATTTTTAATCCGAAGACTATCTACACTACCTATATCATCATTTGGGTCGTTCTGTATATTTGTACTACTGATTCCTCTATAATATTTAACTCCATTAAATACTAAATGTTTATCTTCGATTGTGTCTTCGTATGATTTGATTTGACTAAACTTCGGATGCTGATTACTTATTTTAGCATCCACGTCGATTATTATTTTGGAATCGCAAATATTGTAGTCCATATATATTAGATAACTTTCTTCAAATACATACCACTCCATACTCATTATACCCCTCCTTAATTACTTACATCCCATCTTATAGAAGTATGATTTCCTGGGCTTCTCTTTGAAACAGGATTACCAAACCTGTCTATTCTCTGCCCAGTTGGATCTTTTATTTCAACGTGTGGAGTTTCACTTCCTACTGTTCTTGAACTTCCTTTCTTCAATGTTATTCTTGGAGTTCCATTGTCATCCACCCATTTTTCAGGACCTGTTGGAGTTTTGGTTTTCTGCCATCCTTTTGACTTTGCATGATCACGCAACTGTGATGTAGTTGGTGTCTCAGAAGAAGGTATACCAAAAATATCTTCTCCACTATTATCTCCACTTTCAGTATTGTCTGTGGTGGATTCCGAATCATCAGAATAGGTTATATGACGTTTATTGTATTCCTGCACAGCCACATCTACAATCGCTACAACTAATAATACAGCTACAGCTACTACCGCAACTGTAATCACAGCCGCTACTTCTACCGGAATAGCAATTATAGCTCCTACTCCAGCTAATATTGCTCCCCAAAAATGTCCACTTGAGTCAACTCTATTTACAGGATTACTACCACAATAAGCAAACATATTACATGATAACAATTCTCCTGGTGTTCCTATATAGCTGTCCGCATTTATAAACCTACCCCAGCTAGCATTATAATAGCGTGAGTTTAAGTAATACAATCCAGTCTCGGTATCATATCTATACCCTCTATATCTATAAGGATTCTTCTCTCCTACCGCACTTGCAAGAATTCCAGTTACAGAAATTAATTTCCCCCAGCTATCATAAGTATATTCTACTACAGTTGTCCCATTCTTATCAAATAGTCCAGTAATATCTCCTTGAGCATTTCTGATGTAGTAATATTCAGTTCCATTAAGGTTCATACTTACAAGTTTTCCATTGCTATCGTAAGAGTAGTGCATTGAATCTGTACCATTTGACTCAAAGGTTACTTTGTCACCTTCAAGTTGATATTTTGTTGTTACTCCATTTACTGTTTTTTCTGTTCTTATTCCTGAAGCATTGTACTTATAGTCTATGTTGTAGCCATTCCCGTCTAAGGATTTTAGTTGTCTTCCATACTCCCAATCAAAGGTCCATCCATCATAGGTTAATGGATTTCCTATGGCATCATAGGTTATTACTTTTCCATCATAGCTTGTTAGTTTGTCTTTCCAGTTAGAGTCTCCGTAAGTATAGCTGTAAGTTTTAGTTGCTGTCCCAACAGTTCCTGCTGTGTATGGATATTCTTTTTTGCTTGTTATATTGCCACCTTTATCATAGGTGTAAACTATTGTTTTGTTTAGAACTTGGTTATTTTCTCTTTTTAATTCATTTAGCTCATTGTAATAGTATTTTATTTGATTGCCATTTTCAGTTATTGTTTCGATATTTCCATTTGCATCATAAGTAT
>DAOUQG010000228.1 GCA_030625765.1 Thermohalobacteraceae bacterium
TTTCTAAAATATCAGGACTAAGATCACAAGTGCTATCAGAAATAATTTTTATATTTCCCATAAAACTTTTCCCCCTTGATAGTTATTTACAATATTTATAATACTATATTTTTACAGAACGAAAAAGAGAAAAATATTATAAATTATAAAAAATTTCTTGTTATTTCCTATATAAATAATATATCATAAAGGAAAAGAGTAATGCTTAGAAAGGAGAATAATTAATGAAAATTAAACTAATAGCTGATAGCTGCTGTGATCTAAACGAGGTTTTGAGAAAAAAGCTTAAGATAAATTTAGTGCCATTATCTATACGAATAAATGAAAAACAATATCTTGATGACAATAAGTTAGATCTAAATCTTTTAGTTGAAGATATGAAAAATAGTTCTGATTATCCAAGGACATCTTGTCCATCACCTAATGATTTTATAGAAGCTTTTAAAGGTGAAGAAGATGTATTTGCTGTTACAATGTCGTCAAAAATAAGTGGTACATATAATAGTGCAATGCTAGCTAAAAAAATAGTATTGGAGCAATTTGGAAACAAATTCATTCATGTATTTGATTCTTTAAGCGCATCAGTTGGAGAAACATTGGTGAGCATGAAAATATTAGAATTGGTTAAGAATAACTATGAGAAATTGCATGTTATTGAAAAGATTAACGAATATATTAAGGATATGAAAACCTTTTTTGTTTTGGAATCTTTAGACAATCTTATAAAGTCTGGTAGGATAGGTGTTCTAAAGGGTAAGGTTGCTTCTATGCTTTCAATTAAACCAATAATGAGAGGAACTGATGAAGGAACAATAGATAAGGTAGAAACAGTTAGAGGATCAAAAAAAGTATTTAAGAGATTAGTTGATATTATCGGAGAGCATGGAGAAAAGCTGGAAAAAAAGGTTTTAGGAATAGCACATTGTAATAACCTTGAAAGAGCTAAGCAGATAAAGAATGAAGTATTAAAAAGATACAATTTTAAAGATATAATTATAGTAGAAACAGGGGGCATTTCAACAGTTTATGCGAACGAAGGTGGTATAATAATTGCTTTTTAATGACTATTTAAAAAGTATATATTAATTTGGAGTGATATTTTTGATAAATGTAAATATAAAGGGAATAGATTTAAAGTTTAAGACTTCAAATGAAGTTTTTTCACCAAGAGCTGTAGACACAGGAACATTGGCGATGCTTTCTCAAGTAGATTTTGAACAAGGAGATAAAGTTTTAGATTTAGGATGTGGATATGGTGTAGTAGGTATTTTAGCTGCAAAATTAATTGGTTCTGAAAATGTTGTCATGTTAGATATTGATAAAGAATCAGTAAATATTGCTAAAGAAAACTCAATTATAAATGGTGTTCCAGAAATAAATATAGCTCAAAGTGATGGACTTAAAGATTTAGATGAGACAAATTTCACAAAAATATTATCTAATCCACCTTATCACGCTGATTTTTCTGTTCCAAAGCATTTTATTGAGAAAAGTTTTAATAGACTAAAGATTGATGGTAGAATTTACATGGTAACTAAAAGAAAAGAATGGTATAAAAAAAAGCTGGTATCCGTATTTGGTGGAGTAAAAATTAGTGAGATAGAGGATTATTATGTTTTTATGTCTATTAAAAAAGGATATAGCTATGCTAAGAAAAAAACGCGACGATAAATATAATACTGCCCCCAGTTTAAGGAGGCAGTTTTATATTTTTTAATATACTAAAAAGCTTAATGTGCTTCCAATTTGTCTTATGTATTCTTTATTAGCCCATAAAATTATATAGTCATAATTTTTTTGTTTTAACATTATCTGTTTTGGGTATTTAACAATTAAAGCTGAAATGTTATTCATATTAGAAGTTTGATCATTAGACGGATAGATTAAACAAGCATCTTGATTTTCAATTTTTAAATTAATAAACTTTGCATTAGTCCCATAATTTCTGTTTCTACCAAAGGCTTCATGTATACAGACATCTTGTATTGAGTTTGAACTGCCTATTGCTGCTATTTCAAAAAAGCCATCTATTCCATCATATTTTTCCTCTTGAGTTTTTTTCCAATGTGATGGATACATAAAACATACATTATAATCTTTATTAGTGAATACTTCCCATGTTTTAGGTATGCAAATATTTTGACCGACGATTAACATGTATGGATTTAAGTAAGGATTAGCTTTTAATAATTCATATATAGGAACACTAAATTTTAAAGCTATTTGATATAGTGTATCCCCTTGTTGAATTATGTAAGGAGTTGTTCTGTTTGGACAACCACATTCATTATTCATAAAATTCACCTCTCTTTGAAATACATAATTATTAGTATAGTATATTCATCAGAATATAAATTTTTCTTATTTTTTAGAAATAACTTATTTGCTTTGTTGATATTAGAAGTATCATCATGAAGTAAATGATATAGCACATTTATACTATCCAACCAATAAGCAACAAAAGGAATAATAGAGTTTCAATAGAATTAATACATAATAAAATATGGGAGGGATATTATGTTTAATTCAAACGAAATTCTAGATATGGTGATTCAAACAAAGTTTAAGAAAGTATTAGATGCGAAGAGGGAAGGCAAATTATATGATTTTAGACTAGAGCTTAGAAAAGAACTTCAAGCAAGAAGCAATGAAATTAGAAGTATTTCTGCTAAACAATGGATTACAGTGGAAAAGATACTAAATCAGATTGAAAAAAGTTCACTCAAAGATATTCATTAAAGCTTTTGAAAATGAATTTTTTCATAAGCTAAAGAAAGATATTACATAAAATTTCAAATTACATAAAATTACAATTCAGATGGAGTTAAAACTCCATCTGAATTAGAGTAAACTAATATAGGTGACATTTTATATGCTAGAATAACATAATGTCTTGATCATTCTCATTTTCAAATTAATAGTATAGAAATTGGTATTTTTTTCGGTAAAAATACGTTAATATATCGAAAAATGTGGTAAAATAATAATTAAAGCAACAATTATGAATATTTTGTAGTTAAACAGGGAGGAAAAAGTTATGAAAATACCATTCAGACAAAGGCTTCAAACAAAGCTTACATTAGTATTTTTGTTAATTATTTTGTCAACAATAATTATTCTTACTAGTGTATCATACAAGTATAGCTATGATATGTTTGTAGGCAACTTAGGAGAACGAGCAATACAAATAGCTCAAACTGCTGAAAAAAGAATTGATGTTGAACAATTTGTTAAATTAAAAACTATTGATGATGAGAATATGTATTCGTATCGTAGTATAAGAGAATGTCTAAATGACATAAGAGAAATAAGCGGAGCTGAATATTTGTATACAATGAGAAAAACAGAAGATGGTTCATTTATATATGTTGTCGATGGGTGTCCGCTTGATGAAGAAGATGTAAGTCATATTGGAGAAATAGAGGAAGATGAAGATTGTATTAAGCAATTGGTAGAAGCTTATGGCGAAGAAAAATATATTGGAGAAATAGATAATACGGTATATGGGATATTATTAACAGCATATTATCCATTAAAGGATAGTAATGGACAAGTTGTAGGTGTTGTAGGTGTCGATTATAATGTAGAGAATGAATATAATGCTTTTCAAAGTTTTCGAAAGATTATTATTTTGTTTTCTATCGTAATGCTAATTATTGCAGTTGTTTTAGGGCACTTGATTTCAAGACAAGTAACAAAACCACTACTAAACATTTCAAATATGGCAGATAAAATAGCAAAACATGACTATACTATTAAAAATACTATTAATACTAGCAGAAGTGAGATTGGAATTTTGTCAAGTAGCTTCAATAAAATAGTTGAAAACACACGAGTGCTTGTTAATAATATACAGGGTATAATATCTTCATTAGAAAATACATTTCAAAGCGTGGAAGCTTCAATGGAAGAAATAACAGCTTCAAGTCAGAATGTTACAACAGCAATTCAAGAAATAGCTTATGGAGCTGATAATCAGGTTTCTGAAACTAACAGCACGTTAAATGTTGCTAATAATTTAGCAAATAAGGTTGCTGAAATGAAAGGAAATCTTGATGTTACTCTTAATGATACAAGTGCTATGGAAAAAAACAACAGCTTAGGTGTTGAGTCTATAAAAATCTTTAAGGATACATTTGAAAAGTATAAGAGTGGAGCTAATAACGTAACTGAAAATATCTATACTTTGTCAAAAAAATCCGAGTTAATTGGTCAAATTATAGAAACAATTAATAGTATTTCTGAGCAAACAAATTTATTAGCATTAAATGCAGCGATTGAGGCAGCAAGAGCTGGTGAACATGGAAAAGGCTTTGCAGTTGT
>DAOUQG010000161.1 GCA_030625765.1 Thermohalobacteraceae bacterium
ATCAATTTTTCCTTCTAACTCAAAAACAGCTGGCATATTGTAAACCATACTATCCTTATCAAATTGTTGAAGCATGTACATTCTCTTTTGAGCTGAAGATGCTTCGTAGTATTCTTTTTTGTCTGCTTTTTCTATCTTAGAATAAAGATTTTCTTCTGCATTTTCAATATATTTACTTAACTCTTTTATTGTTGGTGATTTAAATAGCTCTTTTAATGGCACTTCTCTATTTAATTCTTTATAAATTTTAGATATTAGAAGTGTTGCTTTTAATGAGTGCCCTCCAAGTTCAAAAAAATTATCATTTATCCCTACTTTTTCAACTCCTAATACTTCACTCCATATCTTTGCTAGTTTTTCTTCTATTTCATTTCCTGGAGTTTCATATTTATCTAAAACAATATCTAAACTTGGTTCTGGAAGACCTCTTCTATCAAGCTTTCCATTATGGGTCAGTGGCATCTTTTCTAATTTTACAAAATAAGCTGGAATCATATATTCAGGTAAACTTTCCTTTAGATATCTTTTTAGATTTAACTTACTGATTTCCTTCTCACTTACAACATAAGCACATATATATTTTTCATTTTCCTCATTTTCCTTTACTACAACAGCTACCTCCTTAAGGTCTTCATGTTGTAATAGTCTATTTTCTATCTCTCCCAGCTCTATTCTGAATCCTCTTATTTTAACTTGGTTATCCATTCTTCCTAAAAACTCTATATTTCCATCTGGTAACCATCTTGCTAAATCCCCCGTTTTATACATTCTCTCTCCTGGTTCAAATGGATTATCTACAAACTTTTCTGCTGTTAGTTCTGGTCTGTTTAAATACCCTCTTGCTAATCCATCTCCACTAACACATAGTTCTCCGTAAACTCCTACTGGCATTAACTTGTAGTTTTTATCGATTATATATACCTTTGAGTTTGAAATTGGAGTACCTATAGGTATACTAGAACTATATTCTTTTTCTATTAAATAAGTTGTAGAGAAAGTTGTGTTTTCTGTTGGCCCGTACCCATTTATAATTTTAAGTTCTCGACACTTATTTCTTACTAGATTAATATACTTTGGAGATAAAACATCTCCTCCCGTCAATAAACATCTTAATTTTCTAAATATTTCTATATTTTTTTCTGCTATTTGATTAAATAATTCTGATGTTAACCATAATATTGTAATATCATTTTTAGTTACAAACTTTTCAATTAATTCGGGTATAATAATAGTCTCATTTTTATCTAAATATAACTCTATTCCATTTAGTAAGGCTCCCCAAACTTCAAATGTTGAAGCATCGAATACTATTGATCCTGTTTGAAGGATTTTGTCATCACTTTTAAACTCTATATAATTTGGATTTTTAACTAATCTAACAACATTTTTATGTTCACACATTACCCCTTTAGGGTTACCCGTTGTTCCTGAAGTATAGATAACGTATGCTAAATCACTTGAGTTATTTATTTTTTCTAGATTACTTGAATTACCTTTAAATAACTCTTCATTAGATATATCTATAACCGCTTCTTTAAACTCTATACTATCTTTCAAACTTTCTTTGCTTAATAATACCTTGCTCTCACTGTCATTTAGCATATACTCTATTCTTTCCTTTGGATAACTTGGGTCTATAGGTAGATATGCTCCTCCAGCCTTTAAAATTCCCATTATTCCTATTATCATCTCCAGAGATCTTTCTACCATTATTCCTACTATTGAATCAGCTTTAACACCTTTATCTCTTAATACTCTTGCAAGTCTATTTGATCTTTGATTTAACTCCCTGTAGGTTAACTGTTTATCTTCAAATACTACTGCTATATTATCTGGTGTCTTCTCTACTTGAGCTTCAAATAACTCATGGATTGTTTTATCCTTTGGATAATTTACCTTTGTATCATTAAATTCATATAGTATCTGATTTCTTCCTAATTCTGATAGTAAATCAACTTGGGATAATTTCATTTCCTTTTTATTTACTATGCTATCTAATATCTTTACATAATGACTGCTTAATCTTTCTATTGTTTGCCTCTTAAATAACTTTGAACAATACTCTATGTTAAAGCTTAACTTGTCATCATTTTCTAGAGCATTTAATGTTAAATCAAATTTAGATATTTTGCTTCCACTATTGTATTGTTTCAAAATAATATCTTCTAACTTAATATCTTCTCCGGCTACTGTATCAACCATATTGAACATAACATCAAATAATGGATTTCTACTTGTATCTCTTCTTACATCTAATTTTTCTACTAAAGTCTCAAGTTGATAGCTTTGATTTTCATAGGCTTTTAGGGAGTTTTCTTTTACTTCTTTTAAGAAGTCTATATATTTCTTATCCCCTTCTGGTTTATTTCTTAAAGCTAATGTATTTACAAACATACCCATTATATTTTGAAGATCTGCGTGGAGCCTTCCTGCTATTGGTGTTCCTATGACTATATCTTCTTGTCCACTATATTTTGATAGCAGTATATTAAAGGCTGATAATAACGCCATATGCATTGTAGTCCCTGTTTCTTTTACAAGTTTTCTTAACTTTGATGTTATTTCCTCATTAGCTTCAAAACTTACTCTATTTCCTTCAAAACTTTGTATAGCTGGTCTTTTGTAATCAGTAGGTATATTTAGTACTGGTATTTCATCACTGAATCTATTAATCCAATACTGTTCTTGTTTTTTCATCTCTTCTGATTTTAAGAAGTGATTTTGCCATACTGCAAAATCTTTATATTGAAGCTTTAAAGGTTCTAAAATCTTTCCTCTATATAGTTCTGTGAACTCCTTTATTAATATACTCATAGATACACCGTCTGCTATTATGTGGTGCATATCTATTAATAAATAAGCTTTCTCTTTATTTTGTACTATTTCTACTCTAAATAATGGAGCCTTCTCTAAATCAAAGGGCCTCACAAAGCTATTTATTGTGTCTTCTATATTTTCATTTTTTTTAGTAACTTGCAGTTTGAATTCATATTCATTTTTGATTTTTTGTATTATGTTATCATCAAAAGTTTTAAAGTAGGTTCTTAATGCTTCATGTCTTTCTGTTAGTTTTCTAAAGGTTTCTTCTATTTTATTCTTATCAATTTTTCCTTCTAACTCAAAAACAGCTGGCATATTGTAAACCATACTATCCTTATCAAATTGTTGAAGCATGTACATTCTCTTTTGAGCTGAAGATGCTTCGTAGTATTCTTTTTTCTCTACTTTTTCTATCTTAGAATAAAGATTTTCTTCTGCATTTTCAATATATTTACTTAACTCTTTTATTGTTGGGGTTTTAAATAGCTCTTTTAATGGCACTTCTCTATTTAATTCCTTATGGATTTTAGAAATAAGCATAGTTGCCTTTAATGAGTGCCCTCCTAGTTCAAAGAAGTTATCATTTATTCCTACTTTTTCAATGCCTAATACTTCACTCCATATTTTTGCTAAAGTTTCTTCTAATTCATTTCTTGGAGCTTCATACTCTACTCCTGTATTTATTTTCCCATCAGGTTCTGGTAATGATCTCCTGTCTACTTTCCCATTTGTGGTTAGTGGTATTTTTTCTATTTGTATAAAGTATGATGGTATCATATAGTCTGGTAGTTTTTTTAGTAAATACTCCCTTAGCTCTCTTAATGATAATTCTTCTTTTGATACTATGTATGCACATAAATATTTGGTTCCATTTTCATCTTCTCTATCGGTGACTATAGCTTCATTAATTGACTTATTTTCTAATAGCTGGCTTTCTATTTCTCCAAGCTCTATTCTAAATCCTCTTACTTTTACTTGATTATCTATCCTACCTAGGAATTCTATATTGCCATCTGGTAGCCATTTTGCTAAATCTCCAGTTTTATACATTATTTCATTTGTTTTATATGGATTATCTACAAACTTTTCTGCTGTTAGTTCTGGTCTGTTTAAATACCCTCTTGCTAATCCTACACCAGCTATACAAAGTTCTCCAGGTACACCAACTGGCATAAGCTTATTGTATTGATTTACTACATAAAGCTCTATATTATCTATAGGTTTTCCTATAGGCACAATCGCAAGTTTTTGTCCTGTAGAGCAGTCAAAGTAGGAAACGTCTACAGTTGCCTCTGTTGGACCATATAAATTCGTAAGCTTCGTACCATTTGTACACCAAAGCAAACTATTGAAAGCTTCTACCTGATGTAATTTAAGCGCCTCTCCGCTGGCAAAAACCTGTCTAAGACTTGAAAGTCTCTTTGTTTGAACATTTCCATCAATATGGTCAATAAATGCATTGAGCATTGATGGGACAAAGTGCATTGTGGTAACTTGATTTCTTTCTATTGTAGAAACTATTGCTTCTGGATCCTTTTCTCCCCCAGGTATTAGTAAGCATACTCTTGCACCTACAAGAAACCACCAGAAAAGCTCCCAGACAGATACATCAAAGGTAAATGGTGTTTTCTGTAGTATTACATCTGTTGAACTTATAGGATACTTACTTTGCATCCAATTTATTCTATTTATTACAGAGTGATGCTCTATCATTACACCCTTTGGTTTTCCTGTTGAACCTGATGTATATATTACATAGGCTAAATCACGTTCCTGATTTATATATTCTAGATTTTCAGAGTTAAAACTATATGACATTTCATCTTCTAAATCCACTATTTCTCCATTAAACTTTACTCTATCCTTTAACTTGTTTTGTGTTAGCAATATATTAGTTCCACTATCCTTAAGCATATACTGTATTCTATCCACTGGATACTCTGAGTCTATTGGTAAATATGCACCACCTGCTTTAAGTATTCCTAAAATGCCTACTGACATCTCTAAGGAACGTTCTACCATTATTGCTACTATACTGTCAGGTTTTACTCCCTTTTCTCTTAAGTTTCTTGCTAGTTTATTTGCTCTTTGATTTAACTCCCTGTAGGTTAACTGTTTATCTTCAAATACTACTGCTATATTATCTGGAGTCTTCTCTACTTGTGCTTCAAATAATTCATAGATTGTTTTATCATCTTCATAATCTGCCTTTGTATCATTGAACTCATGTAGTATTTGATTTCTTTCTGATTCTGATAGTAAATCAATATTTTCTATAGCCATATTAGGATTACTCAATAAATTTTCTATGATTCTTTCTAAATAAGGCCCTAATTTTTCAACTATACTTTCATCTATTGATAAACTATTGAAATTAAACTTAAACTCAATTCCATCAAAAGTTAATATTTCTAAAGCCATGTTATAATTCGTTTGTTCTATAATTGAAAAATCATTAATTTTTAACACATTTTCTTTATTTGTATTTAAATCTAATGGATAGTTTTCTATAGTAACTATTGAATTAAAAATCTCTTCATTAACTTTTAATCCACAATATTCTCTTATGTCAATTAGTGATGCATTCTCAAAACCCTTTCTTTCATTAAGTTTTCTATTCAAATCATGAATTAAATCTATAAGTTCAGTTTTAGGATCTGATTTTATTCTTAATGGAATGGTGTTTATAAATAAACCTACCATTTCATCTATCTGATTTATATTTTCTGGTCTTCCTGAAACTGTTGTTCCAAATAGAACTTCGTTTGAGTTATTGAGTTTTTGGAGCAACACGCCCCAAGCTCCATATAACATTGATGATAATAAAACCTTATTTTCTTTGGAGAAATCTTTAATTTTATTCACCTTATTATCATCTATTTTATATGATACCTCTTTATAAGAGCCTACTTCTTTGCAACTAAAGAAGTCATCTCTACCCTCCAAGTTCTCTAGATAAATTGACCAATATTTTTTCTCATCTTCTTTATTAATACTATTTAAATACTTAATAAATTGACTAAACTTTGGTTTATTGACCTTTTTAACATCTTTGCCATCATATATACAGGTATACGTTTCCATAAGCTCTTTTAAAATTATTCCATTACTCCAGCCATCATACAAAATATGATGATTACTTATAATCATTTCATGTGTATTTTCATCTAATTTACATAAATAAATCCTTAAAGTTTCTCTTGTTATATCTATTTTATTATTTAAGTCATTTAATTTAACTACCTTGATTGACTTACTTTTATCTGTTTCATTCACAAAATCAAAATACTTAATTGGAATTTCATGTTTTTTAAGAACAACTTGTATTGGTCTTTCTATTCCTTTCCACCTAAAAATTGTTCTTAGCATTTCATTATTTTCTATAACAAACTGCCATGCTTTTTGTAATAAATCAAATTTTATGTGCCCTTTAATAGTTAAACTTAATTGCTCGTGATACATATTGCTTTCTTCATCACTAATATAATGAAATAGCAGACCTTGTTGCAAACTTGTTAAGGCAACGATATTCTCAAGGTTACTTTTATCTAATTTATTATTCATATATATCCCACCTTTCTATTATATTATCTTAAATTCTACTTAGCCAATAAGGTTCCATATTATTGTATATCAGTATTTAAGGATATTCTTGATTTTCACAAGCTTCTAAAAGCCTTTACTTCATCTCTGATAGATACTCAATTTCCTCAGCTTGCGTATGGAAGCTAGTTCTTAATACCTCATGCGTCTGCACTATTTCATAAACTGCTTTTTCTATCTGCGGGATACTTTCCAGCTCTATAAAAATGCTAGTACTCATATAATCTGGCAGTCTATCGTTGATATACATAGCTATTTCTTCTTTAGCAATAAGTTGAGTAATTATATAGCAAACAAGCAAGTCATGCTCACCATTTTCATTTGCTTTAGCGATACTACTGTATTTCTAATACCTTCCAAAGCCTAAATGCAGCTTAATGGTCGCTGAAAAAAACAGAGTTTAAAACTCTCATGAATATTATATACACAGCGTGAGTTGGCAGTTTAATCTTTAGAATCAATCGCAACGACCCACTAGTTTGAAGTAAAAGGTTTTGACAACGGAAGCACGGAGCAGTAACAGAAAAAACACTATAAGGGTAACGACCCAGTAAAGGTGCAAGAAGTGACATATAGTAGATTAAAAGAATGTGAAGGCTTATACCCAGTGTAATATGAGAGGATAAACCGCCAAGGGAATGGTTTGGAGACCTGAGGTACGATCATAAGGATATTAGGCATAT
>DAOUQG010000259.1 GCA_030625765.1 Thermohalobacteraceae bacterium
CTTCTAAAAGTAGTGCTAATACACCTGAAATGCCTTTTCCGGAATGTGGTGCAATGAGTCAAGGGTATATTGGCTATCACCTGCAAAATGCAATAAGAGAAGAATTGCTTAATAGAGGATTAAAAACGCCTGTTGCTACTGTTGTGACTCAAGTTATAGTTGATAAAGATGATAGTGCGTTTTCCAATCCAACAAAGCCTATAGGAGCATTTTACAGTGAAGAAGAGGCTAAAAAGTTACAGGGGGAAAAAGGATACATAATGAAGGAAGATGCAGGAAGAGGTTGGAGAAGAGTAGTACCATCTCCTATGCCTGTAGATGTAGCTGAAAAAGAAACAGTTGAGACTCTTGTTGAAAATGGACATATTGTAATAACTGTAGGTGGAGGGGGAATCCCAGTTGTATCTGAAAACAATAGCTTAGTGGGAGTTCCAGCTGTAATTGATAAGGATTTTGCTAGTGAAAAGATAGCTGAAATAATAGATGCAGATTATTTCGTAATTCTTACTGCTGTAGAAAAGGTAGCTATCAATTTTGGGAAGCCTGAACAAAAAGAAATAGATAGAATGTCAGTTGAAGAAGCTAGAAAGTATTGTGAAGAAGGACATTTTGCACCAGGAAGTATGCTTCCAAAGGTGAAGGCTGTAATGAAGTTTGCAGAATCTAAGTCTGGAAGAAGAGCAATAATAGCTTCACTTGCTAAAGCAAAGGAAGCATTAAATGGAGAAAGTGGAACAATAATTGAAAATTAATTTAAATAAACAATAAAAAAATAACTAGTGAATTTTTCACTAGTTATTTTATGTGTCGAAGAGGACGGGTCCTCATGATGACTACAAGTATAACTTAAACCATTCTATAGCTCTTTCAAGCATAGTTGTAGTTGTAGAATGATCTACTTTTGGGAATTCAACGAATTTTAATTTTTCAGGATTTTTTTTATACAGTGGAGACACTTCATTATAAAATATTCTCTGACTATCTATTGGAACTGATGTGTCGCTATCTCCATGAAGTAGCAGTATAGGTCTTTCATCGAGCATATCTTTATGCATCATAGGATCATATTTTGAAAGTTTTGATATTTCTTCTGCACTCATAGGCTCTAGTCCATCGATTTGTCTCCATACTTTTTCTGCTTTTACCCAAGCGCATGAACCATTAAAGTCAACTAAGCATTTTAGATTAGAGTTGAATGTAAATACACCAGCTGCACTAATACCACCCATTGAATTACCCATTACACCAATTCGATTTGGGTCTGCATTATAATTTTTTATAACTTCTTCAATTAAAGGACCTGATTCTTTAACGTTTTGAAATATTATTTCCCAGAAGTATTTATCTAACATTCCAGGAGCATCATAATCAATAGGGTTCCTTTCACCATGATGCATAGCATCAGGTACAATAACTTGATATCCATAGCATGCAAAAATTACAGCTTTAAATCTTTGAAAATCCTTACTCGAATGCCAGCCATGATAATAAATAATTGTAGGCAATAAGCCGCTAGCTCCCTTTGGTCTAAGCTTTAAACAAGGGATCATGTTAATTTCTACTCTCTCGGTATCGATAAATTCACTTTCATATGAAAAAATAGACCACACCATGTTTATTTCCTCCTAACATAAAAGTATGTACAAACTGCGTAAAACTAAAAATTCTTTATATTTCCAAGATTATCTACTAAATAATATCATAGAAAAAAAGTAAATTCAAAAATCATAAAAAAACGAAGTAAATATATGGTATAATTAAGCAAAAATTAATTTTTGGAGCTAAATATGAAAAGACCATTTGTTTACTTGATTATACCTTTAGTTTTGGGGATATATTTTTGCTATAGCTTTAGAATTGAAAATATTTATTTGTTTATAACGTTAATTATACTATTGATTGGATTAGTAGTTTCGATTATAAGACAAAAATGGTATGGAGTGATATTATTTTCGTTAATTTTCGTTTTAGGCGGACTTATTACAAATCTCAAATTTGAGGATAGCAGACTTATTAATTTTAAAGACAAGAATGCAGAACTTGAGGGCATAGTCAAAGAAATAGTTTGTGATGAGGAGAACTATAATAAGTATTTAATTGATAATACAAAATTAATATATGATAGAGATCTATATGATATAAGTGAGAAAGTAATATTAAAAACTATTGGAGAAAAAAAGCTTAATATTGGAGATAGAATCGTTTTTGAAGGAACTATAAGAGAACCAAATGAAAATACAAACCCTGGCTTATTTGATTATAAGCTGTATTTAAATGCAAATAATATTTTTACAACATTGTCTATAAAGGATACTAATGCTAAAGTTATTTCAAGAAACAACCTTTCTAAGGTAGAAAAGCTTTCGCTAGATTTTAAAGCAAGAATTGAAGATCTATTTGATAATCATTTCAATTCAGAGCATAGCTCATTAATGAAATCAATGCTTTTGGGAGATTCTGATTATCTTGATGATAATATTGTAAATAGGTTTAGAGAGCTAGGGTTATCACATGTTTTGGCTGTATCAGGACTACATATTGGAATAATATCATTGTTTCTAATATATACATTATGCTTTATTGGATTCAACAGGAAAACAGCTATTATTATTACTGTTGTTTTTATT
>DAOUQG010000257.1 GCA_030625765.1 Thermohalobacteraceae bacterium
TGTTTAATACGAATGTGATTGCTGCTGTTAATGTTGTTTTACCATGGTCAACGTGTCCTATTGTTCCTATGTTTACGTGTGGCTTATTTCTTTCAAATTTTGCTTTTGCCATTTTTAAATTCCTCCTTCAATCTTAAAATTTTAAGTAAACTTAACCGGGTGTTTCACATAAATAATCTCGATTTAACTAGTCTGTGGAGCCCATGACCGGACTTGAACCGGTGACCTCTTGCTTACCATGCAAGTGCTCTACCTACTGAGCTACATGGGCATTTATAGTCACTGAATATAATTTTACTATTTCAGAAACGCCTTGTCAATACCAAAATCTCCTATGTAATTTGTTTTATAAATCTTTCACTTCTAGATATCTCTCTAATTTTCTTTTTACTCTTTGCAGAGCATTATCAATAGATTTTACATGTCTATCCAGCTCAACTGCAATTTCCTGGTATGATTTACCTTGCAGATATGACATCAATACTTCCCATTCTAAATCACTAAGAATTTCACCAATTTTATTCTCAATTTGTACTAATTCTTCTCTACTAATTATTAATTCTTCTGGGTCAGTAATTTTTGCACCTGACAAAACATCAAGTAATGTCCTATCAGATTCCTCATCATATATAGGTTTATTTAAAGAAACATATGAATTTAAAGGAATATGTTTTTGTCTTGTTGCAGTTTTAATTGCAGTAATAATTTGTCTCGTAATACATAACTCAGCAAAAGCCCTAAATGAGCTAAGCTTGTCCGATTTAAAATCTCTTATAGCCTTATAGAGTCCAATCATTCCTTCTTGAATAATATCTTCTTTATCAGCACCTATTAAAAAATATGATCTTGCCTTTGCCCTGACAAAATTCTTATACTTCTTTATTAAATACTCCAAAGCCTTAGGATCTCCATTTTTTGCATCTTCAATTATCTCTTCATCTTCCATAATTTCATAGGAATCAATTGGCAATTCATTATGTACACCTAAACCCACCAGCATCCCCTCCAGCAAATTATAAGATTAAAATCGCAATAATAACATTATTATATAGCATTATGAATTGAACAGTCAAGTTGATTCAATCATTCTTTCTCCATTTTTCAAGTTTTTCTACTAATTTAGGATCAAGCCTACCTATCAACATATCATTAGTTTTGTTGTTTTTTTTGTTTTTTCTTTTTATTGTTTTTTTAACACTATCTATTTCTAGCTTTAATTCTCTAGCAGATATTCTCGTTCCACCTCTGCCTAGTACTATTTGTTGTTCCATCCAATCAGAAGTAGCTACTTTAACTTTTTTTCTCCTACCAATCATGTCTAAAGTCTTTTCAATATAATGATCTGCCGTCTCTCTTTCCTTGGTATAAACCACATCAATACCCTTTATCGACTCTTTCTTATTAGGACTACCCTTAACTGAGTATGCATCAAATACTATTATAACCTTAATTCCAGTATAAGCTTGATATTCTGACATTATCTCAATGAGCTCATTTCTAGCAGAATCTAAACTATCTTCACTTAATAATCTTAAATCATTCCATGCATTAATAATGTTATAACCATCAACAAATAACAGTTCGCTTGCTTTAGTTTTCATATTTCTGCCTAACTCCTCTGTCTCAACACTTCATATGTAATTACAGAGGTTGCAACTGATGCATTTAAAGAAGATACTTTTCCCCTCATAGGTATTTTAACAAGAAAATCGCATTTTTCCTTCACAATTCTACTTATCCCTTTACCTTCATTTCCAATCACTATACCTATAGGACCACTCAAATCCTTTTCGAAATAGTTTTCATCTCCTGCCATATCAGCTCCATAAATCCAAAGTCCATTTTCTTTAAGCTCTTCAATAGCAGAAGAAATATTTGTTACCTTCGCAACAGGCATATATTCTATAGCACCCGCTGAAGTTTTAGCTACAATAGGAGTAAGTCCAACTGATCTCCTTTTTGGAATTATAATACCATGAACACCAGCACATTCTGCTGTTCTTATTATAGCACCCAAATTATGCGGATCCTCTATTTCATCTAAAATAATTACAAAAGGATGTTCACCTAGTTTTTTTGCTTGATCTAAAATATACTCGATTGTCTTATATGTATGAGCTGATACCAATGCAACAACACCTTGATGTGATCTTGAATCACAAATTGAGTCCAGTTTACTTCTATTTACATATTGAACTACTATTCTCTTATCTTTTGCAATTGCAACAATTTTTCTTATTGAACCCTGATTAGAACCTTCAGCAACTAAAATTTTATCTATATCTCTGCCAGATTTCAAAGCTTCTATTACTGGATTTCTTCCTTCTATTTGATTTTTACTTTGCAAATTATTCACTCCTCATTAGCTAACTTTATAATTTATTATACCTTCAAAAGTACCCTTTAGTCATTAATTCATTAATCTATTATACGCATTTAGTTGTTAACTACATATTAATGTAAAATTTATGCACTGATTGTATCAATTGCTCGTAATAAGCTTTGTGATTGATACAATCAGTTCAAGTTATACATTAGCCTAAGTACCTCACTGTTTTTCAAAACTTAATCTATATCTTTATTTTAAAGTAATTACATCAAATAGTTCAAGTATCCTTTCAATATTTCCAGTAATATATAAAAACCCTATTAAAGCTTCAAAGCCAGTTGCATATTTATAATCTAATAGACTACCATTTTTAGGAACAGAAGCTGATTTAGCATTTCTTCCTCTTTTAACGATACTCCATTCTTCTTGTGAAAGTTTATCTTCTAAAGAAAAAACTATTTTTGCTTGAGCTTTTGCCTTAACATATTTTACAGCTTCATTATGCAATTCATTAAC
>DAOUQG010000070.1 GCA_030625765.1 Thermohalobacteraceae bacterium
ATTAAAAAAAATAACTTGTCCTGCGCTTATTATTCAATCAAAAAATGACAATACTGTTAGATATGAAAGCGCAGAAATTTTACATAAAAGGATTGGTTCAAGCTTCAAAAAACTAGTATACCTAAAGAAAAGTAGTCATGTCATAACACTAGGATGTGAAAGAGATAGAGTATTTAAAGAAATTAGCAATTTTGTAGAGCAGTTTAAAAATCAACAAGAGTAGGAGGTTGACTTATGAAAAGAGAAACAGCTTTAAATCACGTAAAGGAAAACATTAAGAATAAAAATTTACTAAAGCATATGATTGCTACTGAAGCAATAATGAAGGGATTGGCAGTAAAATTTAATGAAGATACAGAAAAATGGGGGATAGCAGGGTTGGTTCATGATATAGATTATGATGAAACTGCTGATGATCCTGAAAGACATAGTATTGTAGGAGCAGAAATGCTTAAAGAGCTAGGATATGATGAAGATATAATTTATGCAGTAAAGGTACATAATGATGTTCATGGACTTGAGAGAAAGTCATTAATAGATAAGGCACTATATTGTACGGACCCTCTAACTGGACTTATAGTAGCATCAGCATTAATATCTCCTGATAAGAAGCTGGATAAAATTGATGAAGAATTCGTAGCAAGAAGATTTGATGAAAAAACCTTTGCAAGAGGAGCAAATAGAGAGCAAATTAAGGCATGTAGTGATTTAGGGTTAGAATTATCAGAATTTATCGGTATCGGGCTAAGTTCTATGAGAAAGATTTCAAAAGAGCTTGGACTATAAACGTAGTATATAAAATTATGAATAATTGAAAGGATATATTATGGAATTTTACGTGTTGTTTGTTAATCTCTCACATAATATATCTTTTTTTATTATATACTACATATATAAATATCGATTCAACTCACTTTGCGGGTTAATTAAAAATGGAGGAATACATATGAACGCTAAAGAAAAATTAGTTGAGTTTATGAAGGAAAAAGCATATAAACCTATGCTTAAAGAAGAATTGTCAGCAATATTTAGTATAAGCAAAAAAGAACAAAGTGATTTCTATAAAGTTATAGATGAAATGGAAAAAGAAGGACTTGTCATCAAGACAAATCAGAGTAGATATGGAATTCCAGAGAAAATGAATCTAGTAGTAGGTAGACTTCAAGGACATGAAAATGGATTTGGTTTTGTAATTCCTGAAAATAAAGATTTGAAAGATATATTTATTCCTGCTGCTTTTTTAGATGGAGCTTTGCATGGAGATAAGGTGGTTGCAAAGGTAACTTCGAATAGAGGAAATAATAAAAGCGATGAAGGAGAAATCATAAGAATACTTGAAAGGGTAAACGATAGAATCGTAGGTACCTTTGAAGAAAGTAAAAGCTTTGGATTTGTTATTCCTGATGACTCAAGAATTAACATGGACATATTTGTACCAAAAGCACATAAAAACGGAGCGAAAACAGATCAAAAGGTAGTTGTAGAGATTACAAAATGGCCTGAAAAAAGAAGAAATCCAGAGGGTAAGGTTATAGAGGTGCTAGGATACAAAGATGATGTAGGTACAGATATTTTAGCAATTATTAAACAATTTAGATTACCTGAGGAGTTTCCAACTAATGTAGTAAATGAAGTAAAGAATATTCCTGAGACAATTTCACAGGGCGAGATTTCTAGAAGAGTTGATTTAAGAGATAAAACAGTTTTTACTATAGATGGAGCAGATGCTAAGGATTTAGATGATGCAATATCTATAGAAAAATTGGAGAATGGTAATTATAAGCTTGGTGTTCACATTGCTGATGTTACACATTATGTTGAAGAAAATACTCCATTAGACAAGGAAGCTTTAAAAAGAGGAACAAGTGTATATTTAGTTGATAGAGTTATCCCTATGCTTCCTAAAAAATTATCAAATGGTGTATGTAGTCTGCATCCAAATGTACCTAGACTAACACTAAGCTGCTTTATGGAGATAGATAATAAAGGAACAGTAGTAAGTCATAAGATCGTTGAAAGTATTATTGAAAGTAAGGAAAGGCTTATATATACTGATATATCAGATATACTAGAAAATGATGATGCGGAGCTTAAAGATAGATATAAGGACATATATCATGAGCTTAAAATATCTGAGGAGCTATGCAAGATACTAACTGCAAAAAGAGAAGCACGTGGAAGCATAGATTTTGACTTTCCAGAAGCAAAGATAATTCTAGATGAAAATGGGAAGCCAATAGAAGTAAAAAAATATGAAAGAAGAATAGCAAATAGAATGATAGAAGAGTTTATGCTAGTGTGTAATGAGACTGTTGCTGAGTATATGTATTGGGCAGAAATGCCTTTTGTGTATAGAGTACATGAGGAGCCTAATGAAGATAAGATAAATGAATTTAACAAGTTTATTCATAATTTTGGATATCACATAAAGGGCGTTCAAAAGATTCATCCAAAAGAGCTTCAGGCATTGATTAAGAAGGTTGAAGGAACAAAGGAAGAGACAGTTATAAATACCTTAATGTTAAGATCATTGCAGAAGGCTAAATATACTCCTGAGTGTCTAGGTCATTTTGGATTAGCAGTAAAATATTATTGTCATTTTACATCACCTATAAGAAGATACCCTGATTTACAAATACATAGAATTATTAAACACTTTGTTAATGATGAAATGACACCAAGCAAAATTAAAAAACTCAGTGTCACTGTCTTTAGAGCTTCGGAACAATCTTCTATAAGAGAGAGACTTGCAGATGAGGCTGAAAGAGAAACTGATGATTTGAAAAAAGCAGAATATATGTCTGAAAGAATAAACGAAGAATACGAAGGTGTGATTTCTGGCATAACTCATTTTGGAATGTTCGTAGAACTGGACAATACAATTGAAGGGCTAGTAAGGATAAGTTCTCTGATAGATGATTATTACAGATATGACCAAGAAAATTATTGCTTTATAGGAGAAAGAACTAAAAAGACTTATAGGATAGGGGATGTAGTAAAGATAAGAGTAATTAAGGCTAATATTGCTAAGAAAGAGATAGATTTTGAGTTGATTGAGGAGTAGGGGGCTATGAATTCCAAACAGATATTTATCAGTAGATAAATATCTGTTTTCATACTTATATAAGATGATAATCGGAATAGTAGCCATTGTATTATGTAGTTTTTGTAGAAAACAAAAAAACATTGACATTTGTATATTATTTTGTTATACTGAAGTCTAGACTTCTCAAATAGAATATTGATGGTGATTATTATGGTAAAAGGTAATAACAGAACAATTGCAAGAAACAAAAAAGCAAGGCATGATTATTTCGTTGAGGATACACTTGAGGTAGGTATTGTTCTTAAAGGAACAGAAGTAAAATCTATTCGTCAAGGCAAGATAAATCTCAAGGATAGCTTTGCAGTGGTTGAAAATGGAGAAGTTTTTGTTAATAATATGCATATCAGCCCTTATGAGCAGGGAAACAGATATAACGTTGACCCTACTAGAAAGAGAAAGCTTTTGCTTCATAAAAGGGAGATAAATAAGCTGATAGGATATACCGCTCAGCAGGGGTACTCTCTTGTTCCCTTAGAGTTATATCTGAAAAATGGATTGATTAAGCTTCAATTAGCTGTAGCTAAGGGTAAGAAGAAATATGACAAAAGACAAGATATAGCTAAAAAAGATGCTGAGAGAAGAATAAAAAAACACATGAGTGAAAAGTATAACTAATGTCATCATATATAAATCAAATTTTCAAATTTATATAAAATTAAGTATTTAAAGTTATTTGTTTAAAATATTAGTATATCTATTTTAAACCTTAATTCATATCTCGGGGGCGAAATTGGCTTCGACGGGGGTGTGGAACTAGGAGTAGCCAGGCGTGGTTTTGCTTGGTACCACGTAAAAAAGCTGGGCACTAATTATAATTGCAAACAGAAATTACGCTTTAGCTGCCTAATAAACGCAGCTCCCTTCCTCTAATAGTCCCGCCTATTAGAATGTAAGGGCCATTTAAGCGGGGAACGTCTATAGGGATTCTCCGACCTATAGTTGTATAATTGTGGATAGCCGATTAGAAAGCTTGTTGCTGAGCGTTCTTTGAGGCGAATAATAAATCGGCAACTGTCCTGGGAGAAGCTCGTAGGAAAATGCTTTCGGACGTGGGTTCGATTCAAGAAGAGTCGCCTTGCAAAGTGATTTGCAAGTGAAAATCTGGCTTGATCGGTGAAGGCTAAAGCAATGCGCTATGCTAATACCGAGGGGTATGTGGAGAAATCCAACAGCTCTGTATCGACTTATAGACTGCTAAGTCTTTGGATATGCAGTACTAGGATGGAAGTATTTGGGGACATTCCCCAGAAAGAAAGACTGTCTTGCAGGGGTGTGTCCCCTGACAATAAGCTTCCATAATACGCCAGAGGAGTTAAGGAGACATCCAATTTAAATTGTGATGGTCGCTTATGCAAATGCTATTAGCATTTGTAATCCTTTTGTTTAACTTCAAGATATAGTCAGTGCTTATAGGAAACTATAGGATAACATGTCCCACCGCCTCCACCATTAATTATAAAACCCTTAACGAAAAAGTTAAGGGTTTTATAATTCCATAAATTCTTTGTAAAATGCTTCTTTTTTATTTCTCATATGTCCTGAATAGCTTTCATTTCTAGGAGTAACTTTTTTATATTTAGTTATAATTAACTTAGTTCTAGCTTTTGACTTCCTTTTATAGGAGTATCTTTAGGAGAAAAAATAAGATCAATATCATATTGATTTAAATTTTAATTTCAACCTCATATAAATCTTCTACAATAAGTGTAGGAGTATTTGTTTCTTTAACTTGTTTTATTTTTTTTCCTTCACACCCTGTAAACAAAATTAGTAATATAAATAAAAGAATTCCTATTTTGTTCTATAATTTTATACCTTTAGCCCATAACACATTTTTAACTTGCATCAATTTCTCTAAATTCTTGCTTGATACTTCATCATCAATATTTAATACCATCATTGCTTTTTCTCCCCTTACATTTCTACCTACCTGCATTGTAGCAACATTAATATTTTCTTCCCCTAATGCCATACCTATATGTCCAATTACACCAGGGACATCAATATTTTGTATAAGGAGCATGTATTTACTTGGATTTACGTCTACTTCATATCCTCCAATCTTTACAAGTCTTCCTTCTCGTTTTGAAGATAAATTTCCTGCAAGTACAAAGGTTTCATCCTTTGTTTTTATCTTTATTTCAATATAATCTAAATAACCATTATAGTTTTCATTCATTTTTCTTTGTTCTATTCCAATACCTCTTTGTTCTGCCAACAATGTAGCATTTATATAGTTTACCTTATCTTCTAATACAGGCTCTAATAGTCCCTTTATAAAAGCGATTGTACTCATTTTCGTATCTTGAGCAGCAATATTTCCCCAATAATTAATATTTACAAATTCAATAGGATCCTTATGAAGTTGGTAATAGATTTTACCTAATCTTTCTAGAAGTTCAATATATGGCTTCATTATAGCCAATTCATCTCTATGCATTGCAGGTAAGTTTACTGCATTTGGTACGATTTCTCCATTAAGAGCATTTATTATCTGCTCTGCTACGGTAACCCCTACATTAACTTGAGCCTCTATTGTACTTGCACCAATATGTGGTGTCACAATAACATTATCTAATTCAAACAATGGATTATTAAAGCAAGGCTCTTCTTCATGTACATCTAATCCAACACTAGCTACTTTTCCACTTTTTAACCCTTTTAGTAATGCTTTTTCGTTAATAATTCCACCTCTTGCAGCATTTACAAGTCTTACACCAGGCTTCATAAATTCTATTTCTTTTTCTCCAATCATTCCAGTAGTTTCTTTTGTCTTAGGTGTATGAACTGTAATAAAGTCAGATTCCTGTATTAATTCTTTTAATGTATTTTTCTTCTCAACTTTAAATCTTTTAAATCTTTCATCTGATATATATGGATCATATGCAATAACATTCATTCCAAAAGCTTTCATTCTTGTAGCAACTAAAGAACCTATTCTACCAAGACCAATAATACCTAAAGTTTTGTTGTAAAGCTCTACCCCTTTAAATTTATTTCTTTCCCATTGTCCTGATTTTATATGGACATTTGCCTGGGAAATATTTCTTGCTTGTGCCAATAATAATCCTATACTAAGTTCTCCAGCAGACATGGTATTGCTGTCTGGTGTATTTGCTACGATAATCCCTCTTCTAGTTGCTTCGTTTATATCTATATTATCTGTACCATTTCCTGCTCTTCCTACTGCCTTTAGTTTAATCCCCAAAGACATCAATTCTTCATTTACCTTTGTTGCACTTCTTACTACAATAGCATCATATTCATGTATTTTTGCTAATAATTCTTCCCTTGGTATATTAAAAGATATATCTACGTCTAAATGCTTTTGTAATAGCTTGATTCCTTCTTGATCTATTCTTTCAGTAATAATAACTTTTTTTCTATTTTCCACAAAAATCCCCTCCAGTATTTTTATATTAAAAAACCCGTCCTTGATTAAATCAAGGACGGGGACATATCCACGTGGTACCACCTTTTTTCACTGCATATACAGTCTCTTATTTGATAACGAGAAATCCCGGTATAGGTTTTTTACCCCTATACAGCTTCCGGTCGGATTCAATAACCTTCGTTGTCGATTCACACCAACCATCGACTCTCTGAAAACAAAGTATTATTTACTACTACCGTTCATAGCTTTTTTTATATTTTCACTTTTCTGAATAAAACAATTTTTATAATTTTAACTATTATATTATTTATAATATATTTAGTCAATACTTAATACTAAATTTTTTATACTACACCTGATCAATTTACTTTTAAAGATAAGTTTCTTTCTATTCCAGGGATGGTTCCAAGTCCAAATAATATGCCAAAGGGATGTAGTTTTTATCCTAGATGTAATAGAAGCATGCCTGTTTGTAAAGAGCGTGAGCCTGCACTTAAAGAAATAAGTCTTAAACACAAGGTTAGAAGTTGGTTATATAGTGAGGGAGAAGGAGTTAAGTATGAGTAATAATATCATAGAAGTAAAAAATCTGAAGAAATATTTCCCGATTAAGAAAGGTGTTTTTTCAAAAACAGTTGGATACGTTAGAGCAGTAGAAGACGTTTCATTTTTTATTAAAAAAGGAGAAACATTAAGTCTTGTTGGTGAATCAGGATGTGGAAAATCTACTACTGGTAGAACTATATTGAATTTATTAGAGCCAACAGGAGGATTAATTAGGTTTGATGGAGAAGTAATCTTTGATATTGAGAATAAAAAGAAGATAAATAAAGATAGAATGATGCAAATGAGAAAGAATATGCAGATTATTTTTCAAGATTCGTATGCTTGTTTAGATCAACGAATGAAAGTCGAAAGTATAGTGACAGAAGGTCTGAAGAAACACAAGATAGCAATAGGAGATAATCCATTAAATAATATATCAACATTAATGAAGGTTGAACAAGTCTATATGAATGGCAGGAGAGTAAAGTAATATATGATATCATAATAATGGAGGGAGTTTTGAATATGGAAAGAATTAAGCTTGATGATTTTACCAGATATAAATTTTTATCTGACATTAGTTACTCACCTAATGGTGAACATGCTTGTTTTGCTGTACATGAAATGTTCGTAGATGATAATAAATACCATTCGAATCTATGGTTATATAATGAAAAAAGAAATGAGTACTTTCAACTAACATCTTTCAATGAGGAGAGCAGTTTTACATGGCTAGAAGACAGTGTGCATATACTATTTTCAGGGCTTAGAGAAACAAAAGATAAAGAAAGAAAAAATGACGGAGAGGAGTTTACTCAGTTTTATACAATTAATATTAATGGTGGAGAAGCTAAAAAATTCTTTAGAATTGATAAAAAAGTAAAATTAATTAAACAAATTGACACTAACACTTATATTTTTATCGCTACATACAAAACAAGTAAAATGAATTTTGAGGAATTAAAGAAAAGAAAAGAGGAAAAAGATTATATAGTCTTAGATGAAATTCCTTTCTGGTCTAATGGTAAGGGTTATACAAATAAAGATAGAAATAGACTATACATCTATCATAAGGATACAGGAAAGATTAAGCCTTTAACTGATGAATATACAGATGTTAAGGATTTCAACCTCAACAAGAATAAAACTAATCTTGTCTTCATAGCTAATAAATATGAAAATAAAATGGAACTTGAAAATGCAGTTTTTGTATATGATATAGTAAATGATAATTTAAAGCAGTTTACTTCGAATGAGAAATTTCGGTATGACTACGCAAATTTCATGACTGACAAAAGTATTATAGTGACAGGGTCGGATATGAAAAGATATGGAGTTAACGAAAATAGCAAATTCTATGTAATTGATTTAGTTACGAGTAAAAGGAGATGTATAACTCCAGACTTTGAAGTAAGTACATGGAATTCAGTTGGATCTGATTGTAGATATGGAAGGTATTCAAATAAAGACATAGACGGACGTTATCTATATTTTATAACAACTGAGAATGACAGCTCATATATAAATAGAATAGATGATAATGGGATAATTGAAAAGGTAACTACCAAAAAAGGGTCAGTAGACGGATTCACAGTCAAAAATGGAAGTGTATTATTTATTGGATTAAGAGATATGAAGCTCCAGGATATTTATAAGGTAAAAGAAGAAGAATTGCAGATTACTGACTTTAATGAGTGGCTGCATAAAGAGAAAAAAGTAGCTACTTTGGAAAAGCTTACAGTAGAAACTGATAAAGGTATTGTTATAGATGGCTGGGTAATGAGACCAGTTGACTTTAGTCCTAACAATAAATATCCAGCTATTCTGGATATTCACGGAGGTCCTAAAACTGTTTATGGCGAAGTGTTTTATCACGAAATGCAATATTGGGCAAATGAAGGCTATGTTGTGTTTTTCTGCAACCCTAGAGGAAGTGATGGTAGAGGTAATGAATTTGCTGATATAAGAGGTAAATATGGAACGATTGATTATGATGATATTATGAAATTTACTGATGCTGTGATTGAAAAATACTCATTTATTGATGCTGATAGAGTAGGGGTTACAGGAGGGTCTTATGGAGGATTTATGACTAATTGGATTATAGGTCATACAGATAGGTTTAAAGCAGCAGCATCTCAAAGAAGCATTTCAAACTGGATATCTAAGTTTTGCACAACAGACATTGGATATTATTTTGTTAATGATCAGATTCAAGGAACTCCTTGGAATGACCAAGAAAAACTTTGGTGGCATTCTCCTCTCAAATATGCTGATAAAGTAAAAACACCTACTTTGTTTATACACTCAGAGGAAGACTATAGATGTTGGTTGGTAGAAGGGATACAAATGTTTACTGCTTTAAAATATCATGGTGTGGAATCTAGAATGTGTATCTTCAAGGAAGAAAATCATGAATTGAGTAGAAGCGGTAAACCAAAGCATCGTATTCGTAGGCTAAAAGAGATAACAGACTGGTTTAATAAATATCTGAAAGAGTAACGAACACTTGAAATAGAACAGCAGATTAAAATTCATGACTAATCCTGTTTATGCATATATTAACTTCAAATCTTATTGAAATAAAAACTATAATATTTAGAGGTAGAATAATGATTGATATTAAACTAGTAACTTTTATTACTGTAGCTAAAACAAAAAATCTTACTAGAGCTGCAGATATCTTAAGAATAACTCAACCTGCGGTATCACAGCATATAAAAGCATTAGAGGACTACTTTAATGTAAAGCTTCTATATAAAAAAGGAAAACAGATGGAAGTTACTGAAGAAGGACAACTACTTTTAAAACAAGCTTTAGAACTAAATAGATTAAGTAAGACAATAAAGACTAAACTCAAAAACAAATCATCTATAAAAAGAAAGTATTATGTGGGTGCTACCTTGACAATAGGTGGATATGTACTTCCTAAGATTATAGGTGAACACAAAAAAAATCATCAGAACATCGATATAATGCTATATGTAGATAACACAGAAACTATTATAGAACGATTATTTAATGGTGATATTATTTTAGGACTCTTAGAAGGTCCTTTTGATATATCAAAAGTTAATTATAAGAAATTCAAGGATGATGAATTAGTATTAGCAGTATCTCCAGATCATAAATTTGCATCAAAGGAATACGTGACTATTGATGAAGTACTAAGTAGTAAACTTATTTTAAGAGAACAAGGCTCAGGCACAAGAAAGATTTTTGAAAACGAGCTTAAAAAATCAGGATATAAGCTTGACAATATGAATGTATACATGGAGATTGGAGATATTAGAGCTTTAATTTCATTAGTAGAATCAAATTTAGGTTGTACAATTATATCAAAGGAAGCAATCAAATCATCTATACAAGCAAATACATTAAAGATAATTCCAATTAGTAATTTTAAAATTTTAAGGGAATTTAATTTTGTATATTTAGACAGAACTTGTGACAGTTTTATTGATGAGTTTATTCAGTTTTGTCTTGATGGAGGGTAGGAAGAAAAAAGTGTAAATGTCAATACTAAGATTGACATTTACACTTTTTTATATCAGGTCATACAATTTATACTTAATTTGAAATATTTTTAGATTACAAGGTTTTCCGACAAACTTGATAGTATAATAGATATTTTATTATGCAATATCATATTTATTCAGAAACCACATATTTAATAATGCTTCCAAATATTCAAATAATCTTCTTTAGAATATTGAGGTTTGTGATTATTTATGATTTCCTTTGCAAGGTAGCCATCATCATATAGCAAATCGATAATGGTCATTGCCATGCATTTTGCAGGGACAATATAAGCTGCATCACTATCACACACGTGAAAATCTTTACTGTGTGCAACACCTTTGTATCCACCACTGGAAAAATGTATGAAAGGAATTATAGAACTTATATCCCCAGCATCAGTTGCTCCCATAAGCTCATAGCCTTTTAATATGTTTTCTTCACCAATTAATTCCGCTGCATTATTGCTTATAAGAGTGTTTAACTCTTCATCTTGAATAAGAGGGAGATAACCAGGTACTTCATTAATTTCTACATTAGCTCCAATCGCATCTGCTCCAGCTTTTAGAGCGCGATTTACTTTATTGCTGGCATCAAAAACGGCATCCATATTTTTACCTCTTACATATGTTTCCATACGCACATCAGCAGGAACTATGTTTACCATGTCGCCGCCTTTAGATATTATAGGATGAATCCTTATCCTGTCTGATTCTTTGAAAGTTTCTCTTTGAGCGTGTATCCCCATAAGTCCTAGCATTGCTGCGTTAAGTGCATTTACACCTTGATATGGCACAGCACCTGCATGTGACTCTATTCCTATGTATTTTATTACCTTACCGATGAAGCCTGAGCTTTCACAAAAAGTTAAAATCTTTTTATCTTCCACTTGTGCATGAGAGTGAACCATCATACCCATATCTATGTCATCAAAAACTCCTTGTCTAATCATTTCTTGTTTGCCGCCAAAAAAACGGATTTTACCTTCCTGTTGAAGTTTTTGTCTATACTC